>CANGUJ010000016.1 GCA_947456845.1 Burkholderiales bacterium
AGATCGGGTCGAGATACCCGATCGACGGCAGGCTGGAAGCGGCCAGCACGCGCGGATTGATTTCGGACGGGCCCGGACCCATGAGGGTGCGCTGCGGCGGATGGAAGGAACTGATCTTGCGGGTGGGGGCGTACGAAGTGGTGGTCATGGAAATCCTTTCCGAGCTTTGGGCGCGCTGGAAAATATCGTTCAGGAACAGCAATTTAGCCGCTCAGTCTAGCACATGGCGTACCCCCTGGGGCGCCATCGCGCGGCTCATGCGACGATCAGCGTGTCCAGCTTCAGGTCGTAGGATTGCGGGTCGATGCTGTCGAGCCTGCAGAATGAATATCCTATGCCGATGGTATGCGGCCGCGGCTGCAGCGCGGCGATGGTTCGGTCATAGTAGCCGCCGCCGTAGCCCAACCGATAGCCTGCGGCATCGAAGCCAACCAGCGGGATCAAGAGACTACCTGGAACGAGCACGTCTTCGGGCACCGGGACCGAGGTGCCGAAGCCCGCCGCGATCATCGGGGTTGCGGGTGTCCAGTTCCTGAAAGCCAGCGGCGCGGCGCGGCGCACGACGACCGGCAAGGCGGCCTGGCGCCCGGCCGCAGCGGCCAGCCAACGGGACACGACCGGCCGGGCGTCGTATTCCTCCTGGATCGGCCAGTAGAATCCGAGTACGCCTTCGATCTCGGCCAGGACGCGCCCGAGCGCAGCATCCAGCAGGCCGTCCGCGTCTGCGCGTTCTTTGGCGGACTGCGCCTTGCGGCGTGCCAGCAGTTCGCGGCGCCATTGCGCGCGCCGGGTGGCCAGCGCGTCGGGCTGGCCGGGGGAGGTCGCGATCGAGGTCATCGTATCGGGGTTGGTATGCGTTGTACTATTCTGAACCGAACCAGCAAAGAACGCATCATGATGCAAACGCGGTCGCGCGCCCTGTTGCTGCTCGTATTCCTGCTTCCATGCCTGGCACTCGCAAGCGCGGGGAAGAAGGCGGCATCGGTATCGCCGGAAGAGGCGTTCATGAACGCGCGGGAGGCCTTTCGGGTCGGTAACCGGGAGCGTCTCGCGCAGTCGGTCGAGCAGATGCGTGGTCATGTGCTGGAAATGTACGGCGATTATTGGCAACTGCTGGCCCGGCGCAACGATCTCGACGATGCGGACTACCAGGCTTTCCTGGCGCGCCATGACGGGAGCGTGCTGGCCGAGCGCACCCGCGTCGAGTGGCTGCGCCAGCTCGGCAAGCGGCGCGCCTGGGAGCGTTTCGCCGAAGTGCGCGCCAGGGTGGCGTTCACCGAGGACCTTGAAGTCCTGTGCCTCGCGGCCCTGGCCAGGGTCATGCGCAACGAAGAGGAGGGGTTCGCCGAGGCGCAAGCCCTGTGGCTCACTCCCAGGGAATTGCCCGAGGGCTGCACCGCCATGGCCGAGCGGCTCATGCAGGTCAATCGCCTGCTCGACCGGCATGTCTGGGAGCGCATTCGCCAGCTTGGCGATGCCGGCCTCATCGGCGCCATCAGACGCACGGCCGAGTATCTTCCGGACGGCCAGGCGCTGGACAGGAACCAACTGGAGTCAGCCTTCAACCAGCCGGCGGCATGGCTCAAGCGCGGTACCGATCTGCGCACCAGGCCCCAGCGCGAGCTGGCCTTGCTCGCGGCCGGACGCCTGGCCAAGACGGACCCGCGCGAGGCGGCCGACTGGTGGAAAAAAATCGGCAGGAAGCCGTTCACCGAGACCGAGCACCAGTGGGGCTGGGCGCAAATCGCCTACCAGGCAGCGCGCCGCCACATTCCGGAAGCGGAGGGATGGTTTCAGGAGGCCGCGGACATCCAGCTCTCGGATGAATATCTGCAGTGGATGGCGCGTGCCGGCTTGCGCGCCGGCAACTGGGCACTGGTCATGCGGGCGATCAAGGACATGTCGGCCCCGCTGCGGCGTGAATCGACCTGGGTGTACTGGCAGGCGCGTGCCATCAAGGCGCAAGGCAGGGCGGACGAGGCGCGCGCGCTGTTCGAATCCGTCGCCGGCGAGTTTTCGTTCTACGGCCAGTTGGCCGCCGCCGAGTTGAACCGTCAGACCGTGCTGCCTCCGGTGGGCTACACGCCCTCCCGCGAAGACATTGCCTCGGCATCCCGGCTGCCCGGCCTGCAGCGCGCGCTCGCGCTGTACCGGCTCGGGCTGCGCCCCGAGGCCAACCGCGAGTGGATCTTCACCATACGCGGCATGGATGACAGGCAGTTGTTGTCCGCCGCGCAGTTGGCCAAGGAGCAGGACCTGCCGGATCGTGCCATCAACACGGCGGACAAGACCGGCCAGCTGCACGATTTCAGCCTGCGCTATCTGAGCCCTTATATCGAGCAGGTCCGGCCCCAGGCGAAGTCGCTCGGGCTCGATGATGCCTGGGTCTACGGCCTGATGCGGCAGGAGAGCCGCTTCATCACCACCGCCAAGTCGGTGGTAGGCGCCTCGGGCCTGATGCAACTGATGCCCGCGACGGCGAAATGGGTCGCCAAGAAAATCGGCATCGCCGATTACAACCACGGTCGGGTCAACGACCTCGAGACCAATGTCGCGCTCGGCACCAACTACCTCAAGATCGTCCTGGATGAACTCCACAGTCACCAGGCGCTGGCGAGCGCGGCCTACAACGCGGGGCCGGGGCGGCCGCGGCGCTGGCGCGACGTCCGCCCGATGGAGGCGGCGGTGTTCGCCGAGTCGATCCCGTTCAACGAGACCCGCGATTACGTCAAGAAAGTCATCAGCAACGCGGTCATCTACCAGGCCTTGTTCACCGGCAAGCCGGCGTCGATTCGCGACCGGTTGCCGCCGGTGCCGCCGCGCCGCCCCGACGAACGCGCCACCGACACGCCCTGATTCGCGGGTGTGCCATCCCGGCCGAACACGGGCCGGGGTGCCCTGATCTAGAATTTTGCATCGCAACACCTTTCGAGCACCCAATGAATTCCCGCAATATCCTGGTCATCGGTGGCAGCGGTTTTGTCGGATCCGCGATTGTCCGCAAGTTGGCGGCGGCCGGCCGTCGGGTCAGCGTCCCCACCCGACACCGCGATCGCGCCAAGCATCTGATCCTTCTGCCCACCGTCGATGTGGTCGAGGCCGATGTGCATGACGATGCCGCCCTCGCCGGCCTGGTGGCCGGCAGGGACGCGGTCATCAACTTGGTGGGCATCCTGCACGGCGATTCGGGACGCCCCTACGGAAAACGCTTTCGGGCGGCCCATGTCGACCTGCCGCGGCGCATCGCCGCCGCCTGCGCGGCCGCAGCGGTGCCGCGGCTGCTGCACATGAGCGCGCTCGGGGTGGCGGAAAACGCGCCTTCGATGTATCTGCGCTCCAAGGCGGCGGGAGAGGCTGCGGTGCGCGAAGCCGCGGGGCCGGTGGCCGTCACCGTATTCCGGCCATCGGTCATCTTCGGCCGCGAGGATCGTTTCGTCAACATGTTCGCCGACATGCAGGCATTTCTGCCGCTGATGGCCCTGGGCAGGCCCGGCGCGCGCCTCCAGCCGGTGCACGTCGAGGATGTGGCGAGCGCTTTCGTCAACGCCCTGGACAACCGGGCCACCTTCGGCAAGACCTACGATCTGGCCGGCCCCAAGGCCTACGCGTTGCGCGATATCATCGCCTTCGCCGGCCGGGCGAGCGGTCATCCGCGGCCGGTACTCGGTCTGCCCGACGGTCTGGCCTATCTGCAGGCGTGGCTGATGGAATGGGCTCCAGTGAAACTGATGTCGCGCGACAACCTGGATTCGCTCGGCGTCGACAGCGTGTCTGCGGCGGCGTTTCCCGCCGAACTGGGGGTGCAACCGGCGTCGATGGAGGCGGTCATGACCGATCTCCTCGCCCGGCATACCCCGCGCGAGCGCTACATGCGCTTGCGCGATCGCGCGGGCCGCTAGGCCCGCCCGGACCGGCCGACGCGGACCCGGCGACCCGGCGCGTCCGATGAAGATCTACCAGGTCGGCGGCTCGCTGCGCGACGAACTTCTCGGACTGCCCGTGGCGGATCGCGACTGGGTGGTTGTCGGCGCGTCGCCGCAGCAGATGATCGATGCCGGCTATCGCCCTGTGGGGCGCGACTTCCCGGTCTTCCTGCATCCGCGGACCCACGAGGAATATGCGCTCGCGCGCACCGAGCGCAAGACCGCGCCGGGCTACACGGGCTTTGTCTTCCACAGCGCGCCGGATGTGACCCTCGAGGAGGATTTGCTGCGCCGCGACTTCACCATCAACGCCATGGCCCGCGATGCGGACGACGCTGCCGCGCCCATCATCGATCCGCATGGCGGCCGGGCCGATCTGGCCGCGCGCGTCTTGCGCCATGTGAGCCCTGCATTTGCCGAAGACCCGGTGCGCATCCTGCGCGGCGCGCGCTTCGCGGCCCGCTTCGGGTTCGCCGTGGCGCCCGAGACCCTGGCCCTGATGCGACGCATGACCGGCGCCGGCGAGGTCGACGCACTGGTCGCGGAACGGGTGTGGCAGGAACTCAGTCGCGGACTGATGTACGCCAACCCGCAAGCCATGTTCGAATTGCTCGAGCGGTGCGGCGCGTTGGGGCGCATCATTCCGGAAATCACGCAGACCGCGCCGGATGGCCCGCCCATGCGCCCCCTGACCATGGCGGCCCGCCACGGCATGACCCTGGCGCAGCGTTACGCCGCACTGTGCGCCTGGCTGGCGCCGGCAGCCGTCAAGGTCATGAGCGAACGGCTACGGGCGCCGGCTGAGTGCCGCGAACTCGCCCTGCTGGCCGCCCGGCAGCGGGACGCCCTGCTGCACGCGGGCCACCTCGATGCCGCGCAACTGGCCGAACTCGTGCGCGTCACCGACGGCCTGCGTCAGCCGGGGCGGTTCAGGTCGCTCGTGCAGGTGGTCGGTGCGGTCGCGGAGGGGGCCTGCCCGCCCGTCGACTACGGGCGCGCTAAGGCGCGCGTCCTGGCGGCATTCCAGGCATTCCGGAACGTCGACGCCGGCAGGATAGCCGCCACGCTTGCCGCGCCGGCGCAGATTCCCGACGCACTGCGGCAGGCGCGGGAGTCGGCCGTGGCTGCGGCCCTGGAGGAGGCCGGACTGCTGTAGGGGCGAGCCGGCCGCGCCGACTGCTAGAACAGAAGGCCGATCAGCCAGAAGCAGATCGCGAACAGCGCCGTCGAGCCCAACGGGATGGAGATGTCGGTATCGCGAACGCGGAAGCGAAGGTCGCCCGGTATGCGGCCAATGCCGAAGCGGGCGAGGCGCGGCAGCACCGCGGAGAACACCACGCACACCAGCGCGAAGACCACCAGCCACTTGAGCATGCGGAGATTGTAGGCCATACGCCTGTGATAGCGTACGCGTCCTCACCATTTCCGGAGCAAGCGATGATCGATCTGTACACATGGGGCACACCCAACGGCCGCAAGGTCTCCATCATGCTGGAGGAGTGTGGCCTGCCGTACCGGACCCATGCCGTCAACATCGGCAAGAACGAGCAGTTCACTCCCGGGTTTATCGCCATCAATCCGAACGGCAAGATCCCGGCGATCGTCGATTCCGAAGGCCCCGACGGCAAGCCGATTTCCATATTCGAGTCCGGGGCGATCCTGCTCTATCTGGCGGGCAAGACCGGCAAGTTCCTGCCTGCGTCCGTGCGCGACAAGTACGACGCCTTGCAGTGGCTGATGTTCCAGATGGGCGGCGTAGGCCCGATGATCGGCCAAGCGCACCATTTCCTGCGTGCGGCACCGGAGAAGGTACCCTACGGCATCGACCGCTACTCCAAGGAAACCCGGCGCCTCTACGGCGTACTCGATCGCCATCTGGCGAACACGCCTTACCTCGCCGCAGGGGAGTATGGCGTTGCCGATATCGCCACCTATCCGTGGATTGCCCGCCATGAGTGGCACCAGGTTGCGCTGGCCGACTTCCCCAGCGTCAAGCGCTGGTTCGACACCATCAGCGCGCGTCCGGCGGTGGTGAGGGGCATGGCCGTTCCCAAGCTCTGAGGCAGCGCCAGGCTGCGCGCGTCCCGACCCGGCTGGCGCGCTGCTACTGGCGCGCGTGGCGCTGCAGGTAGTCGACGATGTCCCGGGTACGGTATTGCGGCTCGCGAGGATCGCGCTGCGATCCGGCGATGCGGTTCATCCACGCCATGTTGCGTTCCATCCGCGCCACCACCGCAGGCCACTCGGCCCGCGTGTGGCGCCGCGGATCCGGTACGGTGTGGCACTGGCTGCAGGCCTGCACGTAGCTGTTCCAGGCGCCAGCGCGGCCGGCTTCGGGCAGCGCCTCGGCGCTCACGCGCACCTGCGCGTGGCGCTGCAGGTAGGCCGTAAGGACTGCGGATTCATGTGGGCTTGGTGCACCCTGGTCGGCCATCATCTGCAGCATCACCGGGCCCATGTTTCCGCCGCCGCGCATGCGGGGTAGCATGCGCTCGACGATGGCCGGCCACTTTTCCGCATGATGCATGGCGGGACTTACCAGGTGGTGGCACTGTACGCAGTACTTGGCCGTGAGCTGGGCGCCTTCCGATGCCGCCTCGGGCAACCGCGAAGGCCGCATGTAGGGCGGAATGATGCGCTCGAGCATCGGTCCATGCGGGCTCGACAGCCAACGCTGCTGGGCGCGCCTGGCCGCGTCATCCGCGTCGGCGGCGTTGAGACTGCCCGCAAGGGCGGCGCAAAGGAGCGTGGCCAGCGCGCGCATGCAGGCTACAGCGCATGGCGCCGGTCGCAGCGCGCAAACCCGAGAAGCGGGTCCGCGATACCGCGGCCGACGGCCATCACCTTGAAGAGTTCGCCCATTTCCGCGCTCGATAGCAGCCGGTTGGCCTGGTTGGCCAGCGGCAAATAGGCCCTGGCGTCCCCCGCGGAGGTGGCGGCAAGCAGATCGGTGATGCCGCAGTCGATGAGGAATCCCGCCTGGCTGGCGTAGCCCAGCAAATCCAGGCCGGCGTCGCATCCCGCGTCCGCGAGCGACGAGAAATCGACGTGCGCGGTGATGTCCGCCAGGCCCGGCAGTGCCAGCACGTCCTCCAAGGTGCGGTGGCGGAAATGGCCGATCAGGGTGCCGCGGTCGCGCTGCGGATGGTAGTACTCGCGCGCCGGGAAGCCGTAATCGATCAGCAGGGCAGCCCCGCGCTCCATGAACCCGGCGAGAGAGCGCATCCATCCGCGGGAAGCGAGGTTGAGTTCGCTGATGTAGGGAAGGTCGGCCGGCGGCAGCGCGTGGCGCGATGCCAGCGCCCGTGCCGCCGCGGCGCATTCGCCCTCGGCCGGCCGGTCGGCGTAGGCGAAACCGTCGCCTTCGCAGATCACGCCGCGTTCGAAAATGCCGCCCGCCGTCCATGCCATGAGATGCACGGGCATCGCATCGAGGACTTCGTTGGCGACGATGCAGCCCCTGAAAGCCTGCGGAAGCGTGTCGCGCCACCCGACCCGGGCGGCGAACGCGGGCGCACCGTCCCGGATGGTCGCGGCCTGCAGCGCCCGAAGCGCGGGCGAGAGTTCGACGATCTCGTAGCGCTGCACGCGGTCGCCCAACGCATTGAGCAGGTCCGCAGCCAGGCGGCCGTTGCCGGCGCCGAACTCGATGACGGCCGGCGCGCTCGCCTCAAGCACTTGCGCCACCTGCCGCGCCAGGCAAGCGCCGAACAGGCCGGATATGCCGCTTGCGGTCACGAAGTCGCCGGCGCTGCCGAACTGCCGCTGTCCGCCGGTGTAGTAGCCGACGCCAGGGGCGAACAGCGCCAGATCCATGTAGCGCGCGAAGCTGATCCAGCCGCCGCCAGCGTGGATCGCTTCGCGCACATCCGCATAGGCCGGGCATTCTGAGGCGGCGGGTAAGGGGGCGCCAGGGGGCATGCTGTTTCGTCAGTTGCGGTCTATGGAACCGCGTCGGGATTCTCGCATGGCGCGGTGCGGCCGGACGCCAGGTTTCCGGGCAGCCGGTTTAGGGGGCGAACGGTAGCCGATAGTAAACTCGGGCTCTGGGTTTGGAGGCGCGCGCCAAATGGATCAACCTCTCGCGGGAAAGGCTTTTCTCGTCACCGGCGCGGCGCGCCGGGTGGGCGCTGCCATCGCGCGCCGCCTGCACCGCCTGGGCGGCAACATACTGCTGCATCATCGGGGCGGCCTGGCCGAGGCGAATCTTCTCAAGCAGGAATTGAACACGGCTCGCCCCGGCTCGGCTGAGACGGCCCGGGCCGATCTTGCGGACGTACCGGCCTTGCTGGGTCTGGTGGATGCCGCGCTGGCCGCTTTCGGGCGTCTCGACGGTCTGGTCAATAACGCATCCTCGTTTTTTCCAACACCGCTTGGAAGCATTACCGAGGCCGCCTGGGATGACATCGTCGCCAGCAATCTCAAGGGTCCGCTGTTTCTCGCGCAGGCGGCGGCGCCGGCGCTTGCCCGGACGCGCGGCGCGATTGTCAACATCATCGACATCCATGCCGAGCGGCCGCTCAAGGATTATGTGGCGTATACCATCGCCAAGGCGGGCCTGGCCGGTATGACACGCTCGCTGGCCCTGGAACTGGCCCCGGCCGTGCGCGTCAACGGGGTGGCGCCCGGGCCCATCGAATGGCCGGCCGCGACCGACGTGGCCGCCGGCCATATCCCGGATGCGGAGCAGGCGCGGATACTGGCGAGCACACCGCTGCGCCGCGAAGGCGGCGTCGAGGCCATTGCAGGCGCGGTTTCGTTTCTCTTTTGCGACGCGGACTTCATCACCGGGCAGATCATCGCCGTCGATGGCGGCCGTTCCATCTATCTCTAGGCAAGCCGATGCAGCATTCGACCGAAAGACCGCTCGTATTCAGTCCGCGGGAGCGCAGGCGGGTTTTCGAGAACAACAAGCTCGAAAAGCGGCTGGCGCGGCAAGTCGGTCAGGCCATCGCCGATTTCGAGATGATCGGCGCGGGCGACCGGGTGATGGTCTGCCTGTCCGGCGGCAAGGACAGTTACGCCATGCTCGACATCCTGCTGATGCTGCAGGCGCGCGCCCCGGTCGCTTTCGAGATCGTCGCCGTGAACCTGGATCAGAAGCAGCCCGGTTTTCCCGAACATGTCCTGCCGGACTACCTGCGCGCGCGCGGTGTGCCGTTTCACATCGAAGTCGCCGACACGTACTCGGTGGTCAAGCGACTCATTCCGGAAGGCAAGACCACCTGCTCGCTGTGCTCGCGACTGCGCCGCGGCATCCTGTACAGGGTGGCCACCGAACTGGGCGCCACCCGCATCGCGCTCGGGCACCATCGCGACGACATCCTCGAGACGCTGTTCCTCAACATGTTCTACAACGGCAAGCTCAAGGGCATGCCGCCCAAGCTCAGATCCGATGACGGCAGGCATGTGGTCATTCGCCCGCTTGCCTATGTGAAGGAGGCGGATCTGGCGCGCTTTGCCGAGGAGCGCAAGTTCCCCATCATTCCCTGCGACCTGTGCGGGTCCCAGGAAAACCTCAAGCGGCGCGAGGTGAAGGCGATGTTGCGCGAATGGGAGCGCCGTCATCCCGGGCGGGTGGAGTCGCTGTTCACCAGCCTCTCCAACGTGGCATCCACCCACCTGATGGATCGCGCGATCTACGACTTCGCGGCCCTCGGCGCATTGCCCGCGGGCCAGGGCGACACCGCCTTCGACGAACAAGGCTGCGAGGCCCCCGCCGTCAACCTGTCCGGTGCGGCCACCGGCGACGGATAGGGCGCCGGTCAACGGCGACGAATAGGGCGCCGGTCAACGGCGACGAATAGGGCGCCGGCCACCTGCGACGAATAGGGCGCCCGCCACCGGCGACCCATGGGGCGCCGGCCTATGGCACCAACTCAGATGTCGACATGGCCGCGTCCGATCTCGACCACCTCGCCGGCCACGCAGATGGTGCCGGACTGATCGACCGACAGCAGCAAGCGCGAGGGGCGAGCGACCGTCGCGCCCTGGAGCAGGGTGCGCTCAAGCGGCAACCCCTTGCCGGTGGCGACCACGTAGCCGCCGAGATTGGCGCAGGCGGAGCCGGTGGCCGGATCTTCGATGAGCGCCCCGCCGGCCTTGGCGAAAAAAAAGCGCACGCTCACCGGATCGGCGTCGACCGGCGAGAACAGGTAGATGCCGACCTTGCCCATGTCGTTGGCGAATGCGGCCAGTCCTGCGCCGGCCCGGGCCCGTTCCACCGCTTGTGCCGAGACCAGCGGAACGAGAAGTTGCTGGATCCCGGTCGACACCCACAGCGGCGGCGCCGCCAGGTCGGCAGCCGTCAAACCGAGTTCGGTGACCAGTTCGATGGATCTGCCGGTTTCGAGAGAGAGCGCGCGCGGCGGTCCGGCCGTCAGGGTCCAGACATTGCGTTGCGCACGCACCGGAATGATGCCGGCCTGCGTTGACAGCGTGATCGCCGCGGGCGTTTGCCTAAGGTCGCGCACGACTTCCGCTGTGCCGAGGGTGGGATGGCCGGCGAAAGGCAGTTCCATGGCCGGGGTGAAGATGCGCATCGCGGCGGTGGCGTGATCACAAGGCAGGACGAAGGTTGTCTCGGACAGGTTGAACTGGCGCGCCAGCGCCTGCATGGTCTCCGCGGACAGGCCGCTGCCGTCCTCGAACACGCACAGGGGATTGCCGGTGAACCGGCCGCCGTCGGCGGCAAACACGTTGAGAATGCGAAAAGCGAGGCGCATGGCGGTCAGGCAAGAAAAAGGCGGTAGGCCGGATTGGCGGTTTCGTCCCAGTACCGGTAGCCCAGGTTGGCGAGGAACTTCCTCAGTGCGCTCATTTCGCCGTTCGGCACTTGCATGCCCACTAGCACGCGGCCGACGTCGGCGCCGTGATTACGGTAATGGAAGAGGCTGATGTTCCAGTCCGGTCGCATGCTTGACAGGAACTTCATCAGCGCGCCCGGGCGTTCCGGAAACTCGAAGCGATACATCAGTTCGCCCTCGGCCAGGGCGGAGTGGCCGCCCACCATGTGGCGCACATGCGATTTCGCCAGTTCGTCATCGGTCAGGTCGAGGGCTTCGAAGCCGTGGCGCCCCAGGTTGCGCACCAGGCGGGCGACGTCGGCGCGATCATGCACCGAGAGACCGACGAAAATGTGCGCCCGCTCGGCGGCGGCGATGCGGTAATTGAATTCGGTGACGCTGCGGTTGCCGATCAGCCCGCAAAAACGCCTGAACGAACCGCGTTCCTCGGGGATGGTAACGGCCAGGATCGCCTCGCGCCGTTCGCCTACCTCTGCGCGCTCGGCGACGAAGCGCAGGCGGTCGAAGTTCATGTTGGCGCCGCACGCCACCGCGATCAGGGTCTGGCCCCGGAGCTTCTCGCGCTCCACGTAGGCTTTGGCGCCGGCGATGGCGAGCGCCCCGGCGGGCTCGAGGATCGAGCGCATATCCTCGAACACGTCCTTGATGGCCGCGCAGATGTCGTCGGTGTCGACCAGGATGACCTCGTCGACCAGTTCGCGGCAGATGCGGAAGGTTTCCTCGCCGACCAGCTTGACGGCTACCCCGTCGGCGAACAGGCCTACCGAATCGAGCTTGACGCGCCTCCCGGCGGCCAGCGAGCGCGACATCGCGTCGGAGTCGACCGGCTCGACGCCGATGATGCGGATTTCCGGCCTTAGACGCTTGATGTAGGCGGCAATGCCGGAAATCAGGCCGCCGCCGCCGATGGCGACGAAAATCGCGTGCAGCGGTCCCTGGTGCTGGCGCAGGATCTCCATGCCGATGGTGCCTTGGCCGGCGATCACGTCCGGGTCGTCGAACGGATGCACGAAAGTCAGCTTGTCGCGCGCCTCGATCTCGCGCGCGTGGGCGTTGGCCTCGTCGAAGGAGTCGCCGAACAGCACGACTTCGCCGCCGCGGGCGCGCACCGCATGTACCTTGACGGCGGGCGTGGTGACCGGCATGACGATAACCGCCCGGGCGCCGAGGCGCTTGGCCGAAAGCGCCACACCCTGGGCATGGTTGCCCGCCGATGCGCATATGACACCCTTCGCGAGTTCGGCCGGGGCGAGATGCGCCATCTTGTTGTATGCGCCGCGCAGCTTGAAGGAAAACACGCTCTGCATGTCCTCGCGCTTGAGGAGCAGCGTATTGTTCAGGCGCGCGGAGAGGTTGGGCGCTTTGTCGAGGGGGGTCTCCTCCGCCACGTCGTAGACCGGCGCCGTGAGGATTTTGCGGAGATAATCGGTTTGTTTCGCAGACATTCATCTACCCCCAGGAAGGGGTGGAATTGTACCCCTCAACAGGGGGTGGAAACTCGCATGCTCGAAGCGCTGCAGTCCTTTTTCACCGCCGAGGCGTCGCTCTGGACGCTTCTGGCGGGCAGCTTCGTCGCCGCGACGCTGGTACCGGTGTCGTCGGAACTGATGCTGTTCGCGGTGTTGCGCGCGCATCCCGACATGCTGTGGGCCGCCCTGGGAGTGGCGACTTTTGGCAATACCGCAGGCGGCATGGTGTCCTTCGGCATGGGACGCCTCATCCCGCACCGCGCGCCGGTGCCGCATGAAGCGCGCCTGCGCCGTCACGGCGCATGGCTGCTGTTGCTGTCGTGGGTGCCCTTGGCAGGGGACGCGCTGTGCGTCGGTGCGGGATGGTTGCGCATGGCATGGTGGCGCTGCCTGCTGGCCATGGCTGCTGGCAAGGCGGCGCGTTATGCGGTCGTTGCGCTGCTTTGACATCGGCGTGGCCTGCGCTAGCCCGCGCGGCTGATTTCGGCGGTATCATTTCCAGGGTTTGTGCCCTAGTCGTTGCTTTTCGCGCATGCGCGGCATGCGCGCTGGAAAGGAGCATCGCATGGAAATCTCCAAAACGCAGGACGCGCCCGAGATTGCCGCAGCGCCAGTCCCGTTGCCTTCGGCAGCGCGGCGCCGACTCCTGCTCGGCGGGTCGGCGGCCGGCATTGCGGGTATGGCGCCGGTCGCCGTCCAGGCACAGCAGGGCAGCGACGTCGCTGCCGCCGCCGGCGAGGACATCAGTTCGGCTAACGGAACCAGAAACAAGGTCACCATCACATTCGACGGAAAGCGCTGCATCCATGCGCGCTATTGCGTGCTCGGGGCCCCGGCCGTTTTCCTCGCCAACGTAAAGGGGCCCTGGATCAAGCCCGATGGCGACAGCCTCGAGAACGTCCTGCATACGGTTCGGCAATGCCCTTCCGGGGCGCTTACCTACAAGCGCCACGATGGAGGCCCGGACGAAAAGCCGCCGCCGGTCAATCTGGTGCGCATGCGCGAAAACGGGCCGCTTGCCGTCCACGCCGATCTCCAGCTCAAGGGCAAGGGTAGCCTGCAGCGCGCGACCCTGTGCCGCTGCGGTGCGTCGAAGACCAAACCGTACTGCGATGGTTCGCACAAGGCGGCCAAGTTCATGGCCAGCGGCGAGGCACAGGCCGGCCCTGACATGAAAGCCCTGCCCAAGCGTGACGGCAAGCTTTCCATCGAACCCCTGCAGGACGGTCCGTACGCCGTGACCGGCAGCATGGAGGTGGTGACCGGCACGGGAGCGACCATTGCGCGCGTGACCCAGGCGATCCTGTGCCGCTGCGGGCAGTCGAAGAACAAGCCGTTTTGCGACGGTTCGCATGTCGCGGCGGGTTTCAAGGCGTCGGCCTGAGTTCGAGTGCGGAATCCTTGCGGGAGAATGAGCATGCGCAATGTGGCGGCGAGGGCGGGACAGTGGCTGGCGGCGCTTTGGCTTCTCGCGGCGGGAATCGCGTGCGCCGAACTTCCGGAAGGGTGGGCTTTTCAGGAATACAACCAGGCGCTCAAGGCCGCCCGCCAGCAGGGCAAGCCGGTGTTCGTCTATTACGGTTTCAACAAGTGCCCGTATTGCGTGTACGCCAACAAGCACACCTTCTCCTCGGAAGAGTTGCGCAAGACCTATTCGTCCCATTACGTCCTGGCCTACTTTGACATACGCGGCAACCCGGACGACCCGATCACGCTCGCGGACGGGTCCCAGATGCGCCGTGCCGATGCGATCAAGCACCTGAAGGCGAGTCCGGTGCCGGCCTGGGCGTTTCTAGACCCGCAGGGCAGGGAGGTACTCGCGCGGCGCGGGTCGCGGACCAAGATCGAGGCCTTCAAGCAGTTCGACGCCTATGTCGGCGGGGGCCAGTACAAGAAGCTGAGCTTCGAGGCCTTCCTTGCCAGCCGTGGCTGGGTCGAGGAGAAGGTGGAGTAACAGCCCCTCTCCGGCAGCACGGCCTGCCGGACTTGGCGCTTACCCATGGCGCACCCATAGCGCACCCATGGCGCACCCATGGCGCACCCATGGCGCACCGATAGCGTGCCCGGTCGCTCGGTGCCCGGCATGTTCCGCAAACCCATACCCCCTGACGCACGCAGGGTTGTTGCATGTTTGGCTTGCTGCGGCGCGGTAAACTTATGACCCGAAACAAGATCCGCGTGGCCGTGGCGACGCGACTGGCTTCTCATCCATGACCAATCTGGCGCACCTCCCTCCCGAAGCGCTACCCCAGCAGGAACTGCCCGGCCATCCGCCGCGCCTGCGTGAAATCCCCTACAACTACACGTCGTTTTCGGACCGCGAGATCGTCATCCGCCTGCTGGGGGCCGAAATGTGGGAAGTGCTGTCGGAATTGCGCGGCGAGCGCAGGACCGGGCGGTCCGCGCGCATGCTCTACGAGGTGCTTGGCGACATCTGGGTGGTGCAGCGCAATCCGTACCTGCAGGATGACCTGCTCGACAACCCGAAACGCCGTGCGGCCCTCATCGAGGCGCTGCATCACCGCCTTTCCGACATGGAAAAGCGTCGCGCAGCCTACGCGCAGGAGGGGGTGGGCGTGGCCCGCTCGGGCGGGCAGGTGGTCCGGCTGATTGCCGCCGCGCGCAGCGCCGTCGATGCTTTCGAACGCGAATTCGACGACATGGCCAAGCTCAGGCGCGCGTGCCTGAAGCGCCTGTCCAGGGTGACGCGCCGTGACAACATCGCCTTCGACGGCATGGCGAGGGTCTCGCACGTCACCGACGCCACCGACTGGCGCGTCGAGTACCCGTTCGTGGTGCTCAATCCGGACAGCGAGGAGGAATGCGCCCTGCTCGCCCGCGAACTCTTCGAATTGGGTCTGACCATCATTCCGCGTGGAGGCGGTACCGGCTACACCGGCGGCGCTGTGCCGCTGACGCGCCTGTCAGCGGTTATCAATACCGAGAAGCTCGATGCGCTGGGCAAGGTGGAAACCATTGCGCTCCCCGGCGCGTCGGGGCGCGAATATGCCGTCATCGAGTGTGGTGCCGGCGTGGTGACCAAGCGGGTGATGGAAGCGGCGGAAGCCCGTGGGCTGGTGTTTGCCGTCGACCCGACCTCGGCCGAGGCATCCTGTATCGGCGGCAACGTCGCAATGAATGCCGGCGGCAAGAAAGCGGTCCTGTGGGGAACGGCGATCGACAACCTGCTTTCATGGCGCATGGTCGATGCCAACGGCTATTTCATGGAAATCACCCGCCTCGACCACAACTGCGGCAAGATCCACGATGCCGCTGTTGCCCGCTTTTCCGTGCAGCGCTACCGCAGGGACGGCAAGACGCCGCATGGCGAGGCCGAGATTCTCGAGATCGAAGGCAGGAGGTTCCGCAAGGACGGACTCGGCAAAGACGTGACCGACAAGTTCCTGTCCGGCCTGCCCGGGGTGCAAAAGGAGGGCTGCGACGGCATCATCACTTCGGCGCGATTCATCCTGCACCGCATGCCGGACCACACCCGCACGGTGTGCCTGGAATTCTTCGGCCTGGTGGGCGATTCGGTGCCGGCCATCGTGGAGATCAAGAACTACCTGGATGGCGAAACCGCGCGCGCGCGCGCCGCCGACCCGGCCTCGAAGCGCGCTCCGGTCGTGCTCGCCGGTCTCGAGCACCTTGACGAGCGTTACCTCAAGGCTGTGGGTTATGCCACCAAGTCGCGTCGCGGCCGCCTGCCCAAGATGGTGCTGGTGGGTGACATCTGCGGCGATGACGAGAACGCGGTGGCGCGGGCCGCCAGCGAGGTGGTGCGCATGTGCAACGCGCGCGGCGCCGAAGGCTTCATCGCGGTTTCGGCGGAGTCGCGCAAGAAATTCTGGCTCGACCGCGCCCGCACCGCCGCCATCGCGCGCCACACCAACGCCTTCAAGATCAACGAGGACGTGGTCATACCGCTGGACCGGCTGGGCGATTATTCCGACGGCATCGAGCGCATCAATATCGAACTGTCGATCGCCAACAAGCTCAAGCTCATCGACCGTCTCGAGGAATTCCTGCGCCAACCGGTGCTGCCGGTCAATCCGGATGACGACAGCCTGTCGAAGGACGAACTGCTCGGCGACCGGGTCCGGGAAGGCCTCGGTCTCCTGGCGCAGGTGCGGGTGCGCTGGCGCGCCCTGCGCGATGCGCTCGACGAGACCGTGGCCGAGCGCGCGCTGTCCCTGTGCGCGCTCGGCGTCAAGGCCGATGCGCTCGCCATGCCGCAGGACGCCTCGATCTTCCGCATGGTGCAGGTGCACACCATGCGCGTCTCGTGGAAGACGGAACTGCGCGCGCCGCTCGAGGAGATTTTCGGCGGTGCGGCCTACCTGCCCATCTTCCGCGAGTGCGAACGCATCCATCGCGACGTGCTGTCCGGACGCGCCTGGGTCGCGCTGCACATGCATGCCGGCGACGGCAACGTGCACACTAACATCCCGGTCAACTCCGACAACTACGAGATGCTGCAGGAGGCCAACGCGGCGGTGGCGCGCATCATGCGCCTCGCGCGCTCGCTCGGCGGCGTGATCTCCGGCGAACATGGCATCGGCATCACTAAGCTCGAGTACCTCGATGAAGCCGAACTGGCGGCCTTCCGCGATTACAAGCGGCGCGTCGATCCGGAGGGGCGCTTCAACAAGGGCAAGCTCATGCCCGGCGGCGACCTGACCGGCGCCTACACGCCCTCGTTCAACCTGCTGGGTACCGAGTCGCTGATCCTGGAGCAGAGCGAGATCGGTTCGATCGCAGATTCGGTCAAGGATTGCCTGCGCTGCGGCAAATGCAAGCCGGTGTGCGCGACCCATGTGCCGCGCGCCAACCTGCTCTACAGCCCGCGCAACAAGATCCTCGCCACTTCGCTGCTGATCGAGGCCTTCCTCTACGAGGAGCAGACGCGGCGCGGTATCTCCGTCAAGCATTTCGAGGAATTCGGCGATGTCGCGGACCATTGCACCGTGTGCCACAAATGCGAAACACCCTGCCCGGTCGACATCGATTTCGGCGATGTGTCCATCAACATGCGCAACCTGCTGCGCAAGCTGAAACAGCGCAGGTTCAATCCCGGCACGGCCGCGGCGATGGCCTTCCTCAACGCCACCGATCCGACCACCATCAAGGCCATCCGCACCGGGATGATCGAAATCGGTTACAAGGCCCAGCGTCTGGCGCACCAGTTCGCCCGGGGGTCGCTGCTGGCGCGCTCGCAGACCCGTCATCCCCCTGCCAGCGTCGGGCGCGCGCCGCTCAAGGAGCAGGTGATCCATTTCATCAACAAGCCCATGCCCGGCGGCCTGCCGAAGAAGACCGCCCGCGCCCTGCTCGGCGTGGAGGACGACAAGGTGGTGCCGGTCATCCGCAATCCGCGTCTTTCCGCGGACGACCAGGAGGCGGTCTTCTACTTTCCGGGCTGCGGTTCGGAGCGGCTGTTCTCCCAGGTGGGCCTGGCTACCCAGGCGATGCTTTATCACGTGGGGGCGCAGACCGTCCTGCCGCCCGGATACCTGTGCTGCGGCTATCCGCAGACCGCCTCGGGCAACGCGGACAAGGGCCAGGAGATCACCACCAACAACCGGGTGCTGTTCCACCGCGTGGCCAACACGCTCAATTATCTCGACATCAAGACCGTCATCGTGTCCTGCGGCACCTGCATGGACCAACTGCAGAAATACGAGTTCGAGAAGATTTTTCCCAGCTGCCGCCTGCTCGACATCCATGAGTACCTGCTTGAGAAAGGCATCCGGCTCGAAGGGCTTACAGGCGCGCGCTACATGTACCACGAGCCCTGCCATACGCCGATGAAGACCTACAAGGCGACCGACGTGGTCAACCAGTTGATGGGGCAGAAGGTGGACCTGAACGACCGCTGCTGCGGCGAGTCGGGCACCCTGGCCGTGACCCGGCCGGACATTTCGACCCAGGTGCGCTTTCGCAAGGAGGAGGAGATGAAACGGGGCGTGGCGCGCATCCAGGCTTCAGGGCATGGCGGCGACATCAAGGTGCTGACTTCCTGTCCGTCATGCCTACAGGGCCTGTCGCGTTATCGCAACGACGCCGGAACCGAGGCCGACTACATCGTGGTGGAGATCGCGCGCCACGTCCTGGGGGAAAACTGGCTGCCCGAGTATGTGGCAGCCGCCTCGGCGGGCGGCATCGAGCGGGTGCTGCTCTAGATCCGGCATGCCGTCAGGCATTCGCAACGGAGTTTCGGTTACGATTGCCCCTTTAACACTTTCCGGCCAACGACATCTGGCGGTTGCACACGGCGGCGTCGTGCGGGGCAAGGCTTGTTCCGCGGTCGCCCGTGGCCCGACGGCGACTCCATGAACCTGCTATTCGACTTGCCGGCACCGCGTTACGACGCGGAGCCCCCTTTTTCCAGCGCGCAGTCCTGTGCCACCTGGGCCGAAGCATTGCCGATGGCCAACCCGGCTACCGCCCAGTCGCACCTGCGTGCGCAGGTAGCAGTTCTGCCTATCACGGGCTCCAAGCCATCCCTGCTGCTCGATGTCGCCGAAGCCCTGCGGCCCGCGATCGTTCAGGTGCAGGCTGAAATGGCGCGCAAGTTCAGCTTTCGGCCGCTGCCACTGGCGGAGGCGGAAGCGCATGCGCTGGAGTCGACACAGGACCTCTGGCGCGGCTTCTGCATGCTCTACCAAGTGTGCGTGCAGTCGGTTCTCGACGGCGACCGCGAGTTGAAGGACCGGGCCGCGCTGGCCTGTCAGCGCGCACTGGATGCGCAGACGCGCCTGATGTGCGACACGATGAGCGCCGGCAGCGAGGTACCGCCCGCCGACTGGCTGCTGTTGCACAAGCTCTACGTTGCCGCGGAACTTGCCGGCGTCGCCGTCGAAAAAGTCAAGGACCGCCTGTTGCGCGGCGTGAGTGCCACCCATTGCATGGGCACCTACGCACGGTCGCTGATCCTGAGCCTGGGGTTGCCGTCGGATGTCAACTACCGGATGCTGTCGGCGCTCACGATGTGGATCGAGCGCCTCGCCAATCGTGTCGTCATCACCAGTCTGCCGCCGCAAAAGCCGGTCAAGCCGCCGTTGCTGGTCGACACTACGCTCGGGCAAGGCGCTTTCCGACCCGAATTCGCCGACGAATCCCATGGCGGAAAGGGCTTGCGCTTCCTCGATATAGGCAATCTAGAATTGGCCATCAAGAGGCGCGTCCATCTGCTGCGCAAGGGGGAACCGCCGGTCAGCCTCGGATTGAGCGAGGACCTTCCGGTGTCGGTTCTCGAACGTACCTTGATTGCGCTCTATCGGCACTGGGGCGACAAGCGCAGCCGGCGCGAAATGCCGCGCCGGCCGGCGGCGCCGCGCGCACTGGTCGCCAGTGGGGTGGCCGCGATCCACTATTTCGTGTCGGGCAGGACGTTCCGCCAGCCCGGACTGCGGGCGGACGCGTCGGCGCGTGAGATGCGCGAGATCGCCTCGTTCGGCCGCAGCGCGGCGTCGGGCGAGATGAACGGCGGCAGCACCGCCATTTTTGCCATGGAGGAGTGGGCGCTGGTCGACGAAAACGTCGCCGGTCTGCGCATGTCGCGCGCTGCGGGGGCTTCGGGCACGCGGGTGGTGCCAGGCACGCTGATCGGCATACGCCCGTCCGACGCCAGCGCGTTCATGGTCGGCGTGGTGCGCTGGGCGCGGGTGCAGGCCGATGGCGTTCTGACGGCGGGCGTGAAGATTCTGCCGGGGGCCCCGGTCGCCGTGGCGGTGCGCGCCTCCGGGACCGGGATCGGCGCTTCCGACGAGAAGTTCCGCCAGGGTTTGTTGTTTCCCGCGGTACCCGCGCTGCAATCACCGGCCAGCATTCTGGTGCCGGCGAGCTGGTTTGCGCCCGGGCGGTCCATCGAAGTGCATGACGAGCCAGCCCGCAAAATCACCCTCGATGCGGTGGTCGAGCATCTGGACGAAATCGACCGCTGCACCTTCAGCTTGTCTTGAGCCGCGCCCGCGCCCGCTAGACGTCGGGAACCCGCGACCATCCGTGGTTGCGTCCACATGACCCGCGCCGTGCCCATGCTATAGTCCGCGCGCGATGGCCGGCCTCACCAAAGATTCTCCCGCACCCACCGAAATCCTGCTGCACCAGCAGAGCCGGCGGCTTGAGATCGCGTTTTCCGACGGCGCGCGCTTCGAGTTTTCCTTCGAGTTCCTGCGCGTGAATTCGCCATCGGCGGAGGTGCGCGGCCACGGTCCCGGGCAGGAGGTGCTGCAGACCGGCAAGCGCGATGTCGAGGTTCGCCAAATCGAACCCGTCGGCAACTACGCCCTGCAGCCTGTGTTTTCCGATGGCCACTCGACCGGCATCTTTTCGTGGGACTACCTCTACGAACTCGGGCAGCATCGCGAGCAACTGTGGGAGGAGTACCTCAAGCGGCTGGAAGCGGCGGGCGCCTCGCGCGACCCGTGAGGCAGCAGCATGGCCGATACGGATTTCGGATACCAGAGCGTTCCGGAGGCTGAGAAAGCTGCGCGTGTGCGTGGCGTCTTCGAATCGGTCGCCGGCAAGTACGACCTGATGAACGACCTCATGTCCGGCGGGTTGCACCGGGTATGGAAGGCTTTCGCCATCGCCCAGAGCGGGGTGCGTCCGGGGCAGCGTGTTCTCGACGTGGCCGGCGGCACCGGCGACCTGGCCCGCTCCCTGGCCAAGCAGGTTGGTGCGACCGGACAGGTCTGGCTGACCGACATCAACAGCGCCATGCTCGCGCACGGACGCGACCGCCTGCTTGATGGCGGGCTCGACCTGCCGGTGGCCCAGTGCGATGCGGAGCATCTGCCGTTTCCGGACGCTGCCTTCGATCTGGTGACTGTCGCCTTTGGGTTGCGCAACATGACGCACAAGGACGGCGCGCTCAAGGAGATGTGCCGCGTCCTCAAGCCGGGCGGGCGCCTGCTCGTGTTGGAGTTTTCCCGCGTGTGGAAACCGCTTGCGGGTGCCTATGACGCCTATTCGTTCGGCCTGCTGCCGCGCATGGGCAAGTTGGTGGCCGGTGACGAGGCGAGCTACCGCTACCTCGCGGAGTCGATCCGCAAGCATCCCGATCAGGAGACGCTCAAGGCCATGATGGCGGCGGCCGGCTTTGACAAGGTCGACTATTTCAACCTGAGCGCCGGTGTGGTCGCACTGCACCGCGGTTTCAAGTACTGATGTTGCGCCGGGCGGCGCTCGCGGGTTTCGTGGCGTGCCTTCTGCTGTCAGGCTGCGCCGCGTTGCGCCGCGATGCCGAACCCGCGCCCACGCCATCCGGCCCTGTCGGCAGAGCTCCCGTCACCGCGCAGGGGCCGTCCGCTCCCGCGCGCCCCAACCTGCCACCTGCCCGCTCCGGCCGCGGTGCCTACTATCAGGATGACGGCCCTGGGGAGAATCCCCCGCCGAACCTGGACCTCGCCCCGGATGCCGTGCCGGTCGACGAGCCGATCTTGCGTAGCGCCGCCAATCGTCCCTATGTCGTGTTCGGTCGCACCTACACGCCGTTGCCGGCCAACGCAGAGTTCCGGCAGCGCGGCGTGGGCTCGTGGTACGGGCGCAAGTTCCATGGCCAGAAAACCTCGAGCGGGGAACCCTATGACATGTATGCGATGACCGCCGCGCATCCAACGTTGCCGTTGCCGAGTTACGTGCGGGTGACCAATCCCGCCAACGGGCGCTCGGTGGTGGTGCGCGTCAACGACCGGGGCCCTTTCCACGCCGAGCGCATCATCGATCTTTCCTATACTGCGGCGCTCAAGCTGGGTTATGTGGAGCAGGGCAGCGCGCAGGTGGAAGTCGAACGCTTGCGCCCCTGGGATGCGGGCGTGCGGCCGCCCGGCGAGGCGCTGGCGCGGTCGGGTTCGGCTGCGTCTCCCG
>CANGUJ010000017.1 GCA_947456845.1 Burkholderiales bacterium
ACCAGTATGCGCGCCCCGCGCGCGGCCGCCTGAAGGTTCAACGCGGCACCTCGCGCGGATTTCCGGTGGGGTAAGCGCTGTCCGTGTACCCGGTGCGACAACCGGGCACGTTCATTTGCGGATGAACCCGGCGGTCCCGTGCCGCAGGTCCGGGCGCCCGAGCGGGTAATACTCGAAGCCGAGGTCGCGGGTCATCACCGGATCATAGAGATTGCGCCCATCGAATATCGCCGGGGTGACAAGCGACTGCCTGAGGCGTCCGAAGTCGGGGCTGCGGAACTCCTTCCACTCCGTGACGATCACCAGCGCCTCGGCGCCTTCGACTGCCTGCATGGGGTTATCCGCGTAGCCGATACGCTTGTCGTCGCCGAACACGCGCCGCGCTTCATGCATGGCCACCGGGTCGTAGGCGGTGACCGTCGCGCCGCGTTCGAGCAGTTCGCCGATCAACTCCCGCGCGGGCGCTTCGCGCATGTCATCGGTGTTCGGCTTGAATGCCAGCCCCCAGACGGCGAATCGCTTGCCGCTCAGGTCCTCGCCGAAGCGCTTGACGATCTTGCCGGCGAGCACCCTCTTTTGCGTCTCGTTGACCGCCTCCACCGCATCGAGTATGCGGAACGGCAGGCCGACCTCGCCGGCGGTGCGCTGCAAGGCCTGCACATCCTTGGGAAAGCACGAGCCGCCGTAGCCGCAACCGGCATACAGGAAGTGGTAGCCGATGCGCGGATCCGAACCGATGCCCTGGCGCACCAGTTCCACGTCGGCGCCGAGCTTTTCGGCCAGGTTGGCGATCTCGTTCATGAACGAGATGCGGGTAGCCAGCATTGCGTTGGCCGCATACTTGGTCAGCTCGGCCGAGCGGATGTCCATGAAGATCATGCGTTCATGGTTGCGCTGAAACGGCGCGTACAGGGCGCGCATCGCGTTGCGGGCACGCTCGTCGCTGGCGCCTATGACCACGCGGTCGGGCTTCATGAAATCGTCGACCGCGGCACCTTCCTTTAGAAACTCGGGATTGGAGACCACGGAAAACTCGATCGCCACGCCGCGCGCGGCGAGTTCTTCGGCGATCGCCGCGCGCACCCGGTCGGCCGTGCCCACGGGGACCGTCGACTTGTCCACCACCACCTTGGCCTGGGTCATGTGCCGTCCGATGTTACGCGCGGCAGCCGTGACGTACTTGAGGTCGGCGGAGCCATCCTCGTCCGGCGGTGTGCCCACCGCAATGAACTGGATGTCGCCATGCGCGACGGCCTCGGCCACGTCGGTCGTGAAGCGGATTCGTCCGGCTGCCCGGTTGCGTGCGACCATTTCCTTCAGGCCGGGCTCGAAAATCGGGATGCCGCCCTCATTGAGGATGCGGATTTTGCCGGCATCCACGTCCAGGCAGACGACATCGTTGCCGACCTCGGCAAAGCATGCGCCCGTCACCAGTCCGACGTAGCCCGTGCCGATCATGGTTACTTTCATCTGCCACCTCCCGGATTTGCTTGAACAGTTGCCCGATGTGCCGCACGCGATCACCGCCTTCACTGCGAGGGGCCGATCTCCTCCACCCGCCGCGGGGGATAAGTCCCCCAGCCGTTGCAGCCCGGGCAGCGCCAGAAGTACTGGCGCGCCTTGAAGCCGCAATTTTCGCACGTGTAGCGCGTGAGCCTGTGTGTGTGCGCGTGGACCAGGTCCTTGACCACCTGCAGGTCGGCGACCCGCTCGGCCGGCGCCAGCATGAGTTGCGCATCGAGCAGCCTGTCGAGGCCCTGCAGGGTCTGGCTGCGCCGCAATTCATCGCGCACGACCCGATAGGCCGCCTGTGCGCCGTCGAGTTCGAGCGACAGATCGAACACCTGGTCCAGAAGGTCGACGGACGGATACTGGGCAAGGTAGCCGGAAAGCAGGGTCAGGCCTTCGCGCACCCGCCCCTGCGCCCGGTAGCTGTCGGTCAGGCGCTGGCCGACCAGCGCAAGATACTGCGGGTCCTGTGATTCGATGCGCTGCCAGGCCTCGACGGCCGCGTCGTGCCGCCCCGCAAGGGCCTCGATGTCGCCCAGGATCATCGTGGCGCGGACCGCCGTGCGGTTGGCCGCGAGCGCTGCCAGGGCGTTGGCTCGCGCCTCATCGGGGCGCGACTCGCCCAGCCGCCTGGCCGCCAGTTCGCAATGGAAATGCGCGATTGCCGCCTGTTGCGATCCGCCGCCCTCGCTCTCGATCTCGCGCGCCGCCGCGATCGCGCGCTCCCAATCCTTTTCGAGCTGGTAAATCTCGAGAAGAAACGTGCGCGCCCGCGCGGCGTACGGCGTTCCGGCGAGCTTGGAAAGCACCTCCTCTGCGCGATCGAGCAGGCCGATCTTGAGATAGTCCTGCCCGAGTTCGAAGAACGCATGCAGCCGGTCGGACTCGGCGAGATCGGGACGATTGACCAGGCTCGAGTGCATGCGTATGGCGCGATCGATTTCCCCGCGGCGGCGAAACAGGTTGCCGAGCGCGAAATGGAGTTCGATGGTCTCCGGGTCGACCTTCACGACCTCGATGAAGGCGTCGATGGCCTTGTCGGGCTCCTCGTTGAGCAGGAATCCGAGGCCGCGGAAATACGAGGTCGGCAGGGCCCGCGACTGGGAGACGAGGTGGCGAATGTCGACCCGAGCCGCGACCCAGCCGAGGCCGAAGAACAGCGGCACGACCAGCAACCACCAGAGTTCGATTTCCATCCCGTTCCCGTCGATATCAGCGCACGCTTATTGCGCGGCATCGCCCGGCGGCGCGCCGGACCGCGCCGAAAGGCGGCGCATGCGCAGCAGGCGGGGCAGGAGGGCGAGCAGCGTTAGGACCACGCCAAGCACGAAAAACAGCAACAGCATCAGGATCAGGGGTGCGCGCCATTCGAGGTCGAAATAGAACCGCAGCGTCGCCGGTTCGTAGTTTTTCTGCGCGAACAGGAAAAACACCACCAGCAGGAAAACGCGCAGGAGGCCGGTGAGGTAGCCCATCAGCGGCAATCCCGCTGCGCGCGGACCACGGACGGGAAAAAAAAACGGCACCCAAGTGCCGCCGGAATCGCAAGGCGCGCCGCGCTCAATTCCCAGCGACCGCCATGTCCGCCGAAGCAACGCGCGGGGCGGCCAGGCGGGCTGCCGCCTCTTCGTTGAGCCGCGCGTCAACGCGGTCGCGCAACTCCTTGCCCGCCTTGAAGTGAGGCACATGCTTTTCAGGCACGTGCACCTTCTCGCCGGATTTCGGGTTGCGCCCGACGCGCGGCGGCCGGTAGTTCAGACCGAAGCTGCCGAAACCACGAATTTCGATGCGCTGGCCGCGCGCGAGGCTTTCCGCCATCGCATCGAGAATGGTCTTGACGGCGAAGTCGGCATCCTTCGCCACCAACTGCGGATAGCGTGCCGCGAGGCGCGCGATCAGGTCGGATTTGGTCATGCCCGGCGCGTTTTCGAAAAAGAACCGTTACTTCTGGTCCATCTTCGCCTTGAGCAGCGCGCCGAGGTTGGTGGTGCCGGATGCCGCGTTGCCCGCATCGGCCGCCACTCGCGCCATCGCTTCGCGCTCCTCGACCGAGTCCTTGGCCTTGATCGAGAGATTGATGTTGCGGTTCTTGCGGTCCACGTTGATGATGATGGCCTCGATCTCCTCGCCTTCCCTGACCAACGTGCTCGCGTCCTGGACGCGGTCGCGCGAGATCTCGGAAGCGCGCAGGTAAGCCTCCACATCGTCGGACAAGGCGACCACCGCACCCTTGGCGTCGACGCTCTTGACCTTGCCGCGCACCACCGCGCCCTTGTCGTTGGCGGCCACATAGCTGGTCCAGGGATCGCCGTCGAGCTGCTTGATGCCCAGCGAGATGCGCTCGCGCTCGACATCAATGGCCAGAACGGTGGCCTCGACCTCGTCGCCCTTCTTGAAGTTCTTGACCGCTTCCTCGCCGGTCTGCGACCAGGAGAGGTCGGACAGGTGCACCAGGCCGTCGATGCCGCCCGGCAGGCCGATGAACACGCCGAAATCGGTGATCGACTTGATCGCGCCACGGACGCGATCGCCCTTCTTGTGGTTCATCGAGAAGTCTTCCCATGGATTGGGCATGCACTGCTTCATGCCCAGCGAGATGCGGCGGCGGTCCTCGTCGATCTCGAGGATCATGACCTCGACCTCGTCGCCCAGGGCCACGACCTTGGACGGATGCACGTTCTTGTTGGTCCAGTCCATCTCGGAGACATGCACCAGCCCTTCGATGCCGGATTCGACTTCGACGAAGGAGCCGTAGTCGGTGAGGTTGGTGACCTTGCCGAACAGGCGCGTGCCCTGCGGGTAGCGGCGGCCGATGCCTACCCAGGGGTCTTCGCCGAGCTGCTTGACGCCCAGGGAAACGCGATTCTTTTCCTGGTCGAACTTGAGGATCTTGGCGGTGATCTCGTCGCCGACCGACAGGACCTCGGAGGGATGCCGCACGCGGCGCCATGCCAGATCGGTGATGTGCAGCAGGCCGTCGATGCCGCCCAGGTCGACGAACGCGCCGTAGTCGGTGATGTTCTTGACCACGCCCTTGACAACCGCGCCTTCGGAAAGCGTCTCCATGAGCTTGGCGCGCTCTTCGCCCTGGGTGGCTTCGAGCACGGCGCGGCGCGACACCACGACGTTGTTGCGCTTCTTGTCGAGCTTGATGACCTTGAATTCCATGGTCTTGCCCTCGAAGGGCGTGGTGTCCTTGACCGGGCGGATATCGACCAGCGAGCCCGGCAGGAAAGCGCGGATGCCGTTGGTCATGACGGTCAGGCCGCCCTTGACCTTGCCGGTGATCACACCGGTGACCAGTTCGCCCGAATCGAGCGCCTTCTCGAGGTCCATCCATGCGGACAGCCGTTTGGCCTTGTCGCGCGAGAGCAGCGTCTCGCCGAATCCGTTTTCCAGCGAATCGATCGCAACCGACACAAAATCGCCGGCCTTGACCGAGAGTTCGCCGGAGTCGTTCTTGAATTCTTCCAGCGGAATGTAGCTTTCCGACTTCAGACCTGCATTGACGACCACGAAGTTGTAGTCGACGCGTACCACCTCGGCGGTGATGACTTCGCCCGCCCGCATCTCCTGACGGTTCAGGGATTCTTCAAAAAGGGCGGCGAAGGATTCGTTGGCCATGTTGGCGGCTTGTTGGGTGACGGACATTGAGAGGACCTGCGGTTGGCCCGCACCGCGCATTTCCTGGGCAGGAAGCGGCCGGGGAAGTTGTCAACGATACCCGCCCATTGCCGGACCGGTATCACCTTTGCTGCAGAAACGACCAGCTAATGCTGGGCTTGCGCCCCTTGATACCAGAGACATACCGCATCCACAGCCTCGTCGATCGACAGTGCGGTGGTGTCGAGCACCCTGGCGTCGGCCGCGCGCTTGAGCGGAGCCACGCTGCGCGCTGAATCACGCTCGTCTCGTTCGACCAGTTCGGCCAGGACAGCGGCCAGAACGGTGTCGAAAGGGGCGCGAATAATAGCACTATTTTCTTTTTCGATCAAACCTTTAGGTGCATCGGCGGCGTCCTGCGCGGCGGCCAGTTGCAGCGCGCGGCGACGCGCCCTTTCGGCGACATCGGCGGTCAGAAAAACCTTCAAGCCGGCGTCCGGGAAGACCACGGTTGCCATGTCTCGCCCGTCGGCCACTAGACCCGGGGCCTGACGGAACCTCTGCTGCCGCGCGAGCAGAGCCGCCCGCAAGAGCGGCAGCGTCGCGATGCGCGAGGCGGTTCGCCCGCCCTCTTCGGACCGTACGTCCGCGGTCACGTCCCTGCCGGCCAGCAGGACACCGCCGTCCCGGAACTCCAGGTCCATGGCGGCACCGCAACCGGCGAGCGCCGCCTCGTCGTCAAGGCTGATGCCCGCAATGCGCGCTGCCACCCCGGCCGCGCGGTAGATCGCTCCGCTGTCCAGATAGTGGAAGCCGAGCCGCTGCGCGACGCGCTGGGCGACCGCGCCCTTTCCGGAGGCCGAGGGGCCGTCGATGGCGATCACGGGGACAACTGGCATGCGCGGGCGTGAGTTTCCTTGCTGGGGGCGCGCATTGTAAGGCCAGCGGCCAACACCCGTAGAAGCGCCGCCGCGCCCGCGGACCGGCCCCGCCGACGAGACTGTCCCGCCGTGCGGCTCAGTGCAGCCCGCCGTGCTTGGTGATTTCGAGGTGGTCCCACAGTTCCATGGTGCGGTCTGCGCCGTGCAGGGTACGCACGAACTGCAGCAGGCGCTCGTCAGCGATGAAACTGGCCGAGGACGGCGCCGCCAAGAGACGCGCGGGCGACTGCGGCTTTGCCACGGCATAGCCCTGCACATAGTCGACGCCCGCCTCGGCGAGCGCCTCTAGGGTCTGGCGGTCCTCCACCCATTCCGCGATGGTTTTCATGCCGAGGTTGCGCGCCAGGCTGACGATCGCCTCGACGATCGCGAGGTTCGAGGGATGGCTCCGCACGCCGACGATGAAGTTGCCGTCGATCTTGAGCACATCGGCAGGCAGTTCCTTGAGGTAGGAAAAAGAGGTGTAACCCGCGCCGAAGTCGTCGAGCGCGATCTTGGCTCCGAAACTGCGCACCCGGTCGATGAAACGGCGCGTGTTCTCGAGATCGTGCAGGGCGACGCTTTCGGTGATCTCTATGCACAGCCGTCCGGCGGCGTGCACATACTGCGACAGCAGGGCGAAGGCGTCCTGCACGAACCGTTCATCGTTGAGTGATGCGCCCGACAGGTTCACACAGACGAATTGGGTCTTCTTGAGGCTGTCGTAGTTGGCATCGATCCAGGCCAGGACCGTGGCGATCACCCAGCGGTCGATCACGCCGATCCGGCCGTTGTTTTCGGCCACCGATATGATCGAGGCGGCCGACACGACCGTGTTGTCCGCCTCGCGCATGCGCAGGAGCACTTCGAAATTGAGGGACTCCTGTGGCGACTGCAGCGACATGATCGGCTGCATCTCCAGGAACAGGCCATCATGGGCGGCCGAAGAGCCGAGCCGCTCGATCAGGCGCAGTTCCGCCTGGCGCTGGCGGAACGCGGTGGCGTTCTTCTCGTAGACCAGCAGTCCGTCGCCAAGCCCGGACTTCGCCTCGCGGCAAGCCCGGTCGGCCGCCGAAATGGCATCCTTGGCACTGGTTCCCTGCCCGACCTCGACCAGGCCGATGGAGCCGCGCACCTGGAAAGCCTTGTCCCCGATACGGTAGGCTTTCGTACCGATCTGTTCGACGATGCCGCGACAGGTCCAGGCGGCCGACTGAATCGGCGTTCCAGGCAGGACGATGACGAATTCGTCCCCCCCCACACGTCCGACCCGCTGGCCCTGCGCGAGCATTTCGCGCACCCGCTCGCATACCTGGATCAACACCTCGTCGCCCGCCGCATGTCCATAGAGGTCGTTGATCAGCTTGAAGCGGTCCAGGTCGAGGTAGGCAATGGCCAGCGGCTGGCCGGCAGCGAGCCCTGCCAGGGCCTCCTCGAGCGCCCGCTCCACGCCGCGCCGGTTGAGCACGCCGGTGAGAGGATCGTTTTCGGCCAGAAACCGCAGGCGCTCCGACGCTTTCGATTTTTCCGTCACATCCTGCAGGGAGCCCTCGATCTTGTCGTTGGCGAAGGTCGCCTTGACCAGAAAGCGCTTCTGTCCCGAGCCGATGGCGTCCCCGGGCGGAGCATGCATCGCCGGGACCCTTGTGAGGTTGCCGAGCCCGCACACTTCAATCTCCTGGGGCGAAGTCGCCGCAAGCATCGCCTGCATTTTCTCCCAGGAGCCTTCCTCAAAATAGTCGTTCCAATGGCTGGTGCCGTCGCAAGCAACAATCCCCAGCATGTCGAGAAGGGCAGGGTTGCCGCGCTCTAGGAAGCCCTTTCCATCGAGCGTAAACAACCCGATCGGCATCGCCTCATATGTGCTGCGCATCGCATTTTGCGCCAGGACCCGCTGTGCTCGCTCCTGCCGCAGCTGCTCGGCGATGGCCATGGACGCAATGAGGCTGGAAGACAGCGAAGCGGTAACGCTGTTGAACGCCCCGATCAAACTCTTGAAACCCAAGGCCGCGGCAATCACCTCAAAAAAACTCGCAAACAGGGTGATCCCGAGCGCCGCCGCGTACCAGACCGCGACCTTGGATCGCGTGAAAACGACAATCCTTCCCAAAAAGAACAGCAGGATGCCGATGCCAAGGATCGTCGTCACCCAAAAGAACGGCAAAAACGAGGCGAGCGGAAGTGCGACCGCCAACAACATGATGACGACACACGACCAACGCGCCACCACCATGAGAGGCGCATATCCAACACGCTTCAGGTCGTCGGCGAACAGGCGAGCAAACAGCGTATAAGTCAGTACATAGAAGGTGGCAACCGAGATCTTCTTGACCGGCAGCACCCAGTCCGGAGGCAGCGACTGCTCCAGCCACTGCCCATCCCAGCCTGCCGAAATGGCTGCCATGCGCAAATTGGACACCAGCCAAGCGGCAAAGAGAACGTAGATCCATTCGCGGCTGATCAGCGCCGTCATCAGCATGAACCCGGCGAGCAGAAGCAGGCCTCCATCGACCAGACCGGAGTTTCGGTGGAATTTCTGGGTGGAAGCCACGAGATCGGGAACGGCCCAGAGCAGGGCTGAAATGCGCGCCGGACCCGATGATCTGATCTGGCACAGCACTTCACTACCGGTACTGGCAGGCGGAACCTCCACGCTGAAGCCAGCCTTGACCCCGGCTAACCGACCGCTCGAACCCTGGCGATCCGCATGCCCCAGCAGAGTCAATCCCTCCGCCAGCCAGCACGACACGCCCATGGCATGCCGGGAGGGTAATTCCACAACCGAGCGGCTATCCCCGGGCAACGCGGCCGGCATGGTGAAGCCGACCCATACCGGCGCTTCGGAAAGCTTCGTATCGTAGTGGCGAACCGCCAAAGCCTGTGCGAGCCGAGTGCGCGCCTCGTCAGGCGAAATCGAACCGCTCTCGGACTCGTCCTGAACGTACCTTATGTCCAGCGGCACGCCTCCGCCCGCGGGATACTGATACGGCCACATTGCAAGCGCGATCAGCGAAATGATGCCGATCATCAATGGCACGACATACTGACCGAAGCGATACAGCGCCTCCTCCACGCCGAGATTGAGCGCCGCCCAGCGGGCGGGCGTCCGAGGATTGGAGGTGAACATGACGGGTTATCGGGAGGTCTCAACCATCGATGCGGCGCAAGGCCCCAGCGGAGCAAAGTCGCAACCTGTGCGCGCTGCGGGGAATGTCCTACAAGTCTACTCTTTCACCAATGTGGCAAGGCTCGGGACATCGCCAGAACGTCCGGAGCCTCGAAGCGGTTGCACGCCGACTTCGAGGCTCCGAGTTTGCTGGTTCCGGGCGGGCACGCACAGGCCCAGGTCCTTGCCGCCCAGAAAGGTTGCGGCGCTACATGACCATCACGGCAGGCCGGGCGGAAGGAAGCGTGATTTCGCGTTGCAACAGTTCGCCCACGCCGGAAAGATCAATGTCGGGGTGCAGCGTGTCGCACATGAAGCCCAGCAGGGGATGCCGCGCCTCGCTCCACTTCGAATGGGCACGAAGCACATCCAGCGCGAGCACTCGATGCGGAATGCCCCCGGCGTGGCGCATTGGCATGAAACCGGCATCGGGGAAGACATCTTCAAACAGCAAGTCCTCATACTGGCGATCCATGGGCGAGCGCGCGGCGATCACCATCCACTCGACCCCGGTCTTCAGGCAGAACTGGAAGAAAGCCTTGAAAAGCATGGTCTTGACCACGGTGCCCATGCGCCCGGTCGCAACGCCCAGGCGGGTCGCCTCGGCGATGCTGGTGAACTCCAGCCAATCGGGGAGTTTCACCGACTGTTCCAGACCGAGCGGACCATGGCTGTTGTTGGTGATGCGCATGGTGCCGATGGGCGAGCCGTCCAACTTCGATTCGGCCAGCAGCACCACATTGCCGGGCTGGAAGTCCGAAGCTTCGGGTGTCGCGAGGGTTGCCGCGAATGCGGGCACGTGACGCGCGTAAGCCGAGTGGCGGATGCTGACCGCCTTGGCCAAATCGAGCTCGTCCTTGACCACCTTGATGCGAAACGGCATATGTTCCTGCCGCACACCCTGCGCCGCGCTGCCCGGTACAGGCTTCGAAACCGACTCAATCATCCTGCCCAAGAGTGCCTGCATTTCATTGCCTGTTTGCATTTTCCGCTCCCCGCTCGAAAGAAAAAAGGTTAAAACCCGAAATTGAACCTTGACTTTGCCGTTGCTTTGCCGTTGATGCGTGTTGGAGGCATGTTATTCAGATACGGGATCGCGGGGTGTAAGGCGACGCCTCTTTCCCGTGTAGGGCTAATTCCTACTCCACGTGTAGGAATTCGCAGCCCGCCAGAGCGAAACGCATGGAAAGACGGCGGGCAAGCGCCTCCTGCGAGGGGAAGCGCGCCGATACATCGGGACTAGGCCCGATTCCTACGCGAGCCGGCAGCGTTTCCTACATGCCTACACCGCGCTTCCTACACCGGCTCGACACGGACCGGACGCACCGACAGACGCGGCGGCCGGACGGGCAACCGGGTAAAGTCGGGCTTCACCAAGTTCACCGTACCAAGGGAGGCACCATCCACATGCAAAAACGAACCCTCGGCAACTCCGGTCTGGCGGTTTCCACGCTCTGTTTCGGCGGCAACGTATTCGGCTGGACGGCCGACCAGGCACAGTCGTTCAAGCTGCTCGACGCTCTCATGGAATCAGGCTGCAATTTCATCGACACCGCCGATGTCTACTCGCGCTGGGCACCCGGCAACCAGGGCGGTGAATCCGAGACCATCATCGGGCGCTGGCTCAAGCGCCACGCGCGCACCCGCTCGCGCCAGAGCGTCATCATCGCCACCAAGGTGGGCATGGAGATGGGGCCGGACCGCAAGGGGCTTTCCCGCAAGCACATACTGCGCTCGGTGGACGCCTCGCTGCGCCGCCTGGGCACCGACTATATCGACCTCTACCAGTCGCACCAGGACGACAGGAGCGTGCCGCTGGAGGAAACGCTCGGCACCTATGCCGACCTCGTCAAGGCGGGCAAGGTCCGCCATATCGGCGCCTCCAACTACACGGCCGCCCGGCTGGCCGAGGCGCTCGACCTGAGCCGCAGGCACCGCCTGCCCGCCTATGTCAGCCTGCAGCCCGAATACAACCTCTGCAAGCGGGCCGGTTACGAAGCCGAACTCGAGCCGCTCTGCCGGAAACGCAACGTCGGGGTGATCGGCTTCTACTCGCTGGCCAGCGGGTTCCTGAGCGGCAAGTACCGGACCGAGGCGGACACCACCCGGGGGGCGCGCGGCAGCCGGGTGGCAGCCTATTTGAACGCGCGCGGCCTGCGTATTCTCGCCGCTCTCGACGAGGTGGCTGCGCGCCATCATGCCAACCCGACCCGGGTCGCGATCGCCTGGCTCATCGCCAGGCCGGGCATCACCGCGCCGATCGCCAGCGCGACCAGCCTCGACCAGTTGCACGACCTCGTCGAGGCGACCCGACTGACGCTGCACCAGGACGATATCGCCCTGCTCGACCGCGCCAGCGGCGGCGAAGCGGCACCCGCCTGAACCGGGGCCGGGCCGGCGCACCGGCCCGGCCGCAGGCCGATGTTCAGCTACCGCCACGGGTTTCATGCCGGCAACCATGCCGACGTGCTCAAGCATGTCGTGCTGGTGCAGCTGCTCGCCCACATGACGGCCAAGGAAAAGCCCTTTACCTTCGTCGATACCCATGCCGGTTCGGGCGCCTATTCGCTGGAGACCGGCAGCTACGCGGCGCAAACGGCGGAGTTCGCCGGCGGGGTCGCGCGCCTGTGGGGCCGGGCGGACCTGCCGGGCGCGGCCGGCGACTACCTCCGGCAGGTCGCGGCCTTCAACCCGGACGGCCGCCTGCTGCGCTATCCCGGTTCGCCGCAAATCGCCCTGCAGATGATGCGCCCGCAGGACCGGCTGCGCCTGTTCGAACTGCACCCCACCGATGCACGCGCGCTGCGCGATTACTTCCATGCCGATGCGCGGCGTGTCGCGGTCGGCAGGGAGGATGGTTTCACCTGCCTGAAGTCGGTGTTGCCGCCCCCGTCCCGGCGCGCGCTTGTCCTGGTCGACCCGTCGTACGAAGACAAGGACGACTACGCGCGCGTCGCGGCAATGATGCGCGAGGCACTGGTCCGCTTCCCCACCGGGGTGTATGCGGTGTGGTACCCGCAGGTCAGGCGGCGCGAATCGTCGCGGCTGCCGGAACAGCTGCAGCGACTCGCCGGCGAGCGCTGGTTGCATGCGTCCTTGACCGTGTGCGCACCGCCCGCCGACGGGCTCGGTCTGTTCGGCTCCGGCATGTTCGTCTTCAACCCGCCTTGGCCGCTCGACGCCCGCTTGCGCGGGGCGATGCCGGCCTTGAAGGCCATTCTCGGCCGCGACGGCGCGGCGGCTTTTGCCATCCAGGGCAGGCAACCCTGAACCGGAGGCCCTCGCGTGAACGACAAACCCGCATTCGCCCGCCGCCTGTGGCGCCTGACCAAGCCCTATTTCGCAAGCGAGCATCGCGCCAGCGCGCTCGGCTTTCTCTGCGCGGTGGTGACGTTGAACCTGGTCGCCGTCTACGTCGATGTGCTGCTCAATGAGTTCAACCGCGACTTCTACAACGCCCTGGAGCAGAAGGACTTCGCCGAATTCAAGGCGCAGCTGCTGCGCTTTTCGTATCTGGCGTTCTTCTTCATCATCGTGGCGGTCTACAAGTTCTACCTCACGCAGCTGTTCGAACTGCGCTGGCGCGAGTGGCTGACCCGGCGCTACATCGACCGCTGGCTGGCCCATCGCGCGTTCTACAAGGTCGAATTGTTCCTGCGCTCGACCGACAATCCGGATCAGCGCATCGCCGAGGACGTCCGGGCGGTCACCGAGAAGACCGTCGATCTTTCCATGGGGCTGCTCAATTCGGTGGTGACGCTGGGCGCCTTCCTGTCGATCCTGTGGAGCGTGTCCGGCCCGCTTGCCGTAAGCCTCGGCGGCACCGAATTCGCGGTGCCCGGCTACATGGTGTGGGTGGCCATCATCTACGCGCTGGGCGGTTCGCTGATGATCCACTGGATCGGCAAGCCGCTCATCGACATCAACAACCGCGCCCAGAAGGTGGAGGCCGACTTCCGCTACAGCCTGGTGCGGGTGCGCGAGAACGCCGAGAGCATCGCCCTTTACAGCGGCGAGGCCGGCGAGCGCGCCGTCCTGCGCGACCGCTTCGCCGCCGTGCTCGCGACAACGATCGAACTGATCAGGCGCCAGAAAACCCTGCTCACGGCCCGCGTCTTCTATGCCCAGATCGCCATCATCTTTCCCATCCTGGTGGCGGCGCCGCGCTACTTCGCCGGCAGCATCAAGCTCGGTGAACTGATGCAGGTCGCTTCCGCGTTCGGTCAGGTGCAGGGCGCGCTTTCCTGGTTCATAGACGCTTACGCCAACCTGGCTGCCTGGAAGGCGAGCGTGGACCGCCTGTTGAGTTTCGATGACGCACTGATGGAAGCCGAGCGCCAATCGGCCCTCAATCCGGAGCCGGGGGCGGCGCCCTCGCTAGCCGGGGTGACGCTGGCCACTCCGCAGGGCAAGGCGATCGTCACCGACGCCAGCATGACCATCCGCGCCGGCGAGCGCTGGTTGCTGGGCGGGCCTTCCGGCAGCGGCAAGAGCACCCTGTTCCGCGGCCTGGCCGGCATCTGGCCCTTCGGCGCGGGCCGCGTCGTCGCGCCGCAGGCGGATGTGCTGTTCCTGCCGCAACGGCCCTACCTGCCCTTGGGCTCGCTCAAGGCGGCGGTCTGTTATCCGGCCGACGCGGCGGGCGTGACCGACGAGGCGGTGCGCGCCGCCTTGCGCGACTGCCATCTGCCGCACCTGGCCGCGAGCCTGGACGAAGAGGCCCAGTGGGACAAGCAGCTTTCCCCCGGCGAACAGCAGCGCGTGGCCTTTGCCCGGGTGCTCATCAATCGTCCGCGCTGGCTCTACATGGACGAATCGACCTCGGCGCTCGATGCGCCGACCGCCATCGCCCTGTACGCGCTCGTGCGCGCGCGCCTGCCCGAAAGTACGCTGATCAGCATTGCGCACAATCCGGAAATCGCCGCATTCCACGACCACACCGCGACGCTCGTGCCGGGCCCGGCGGGGTCGCGCGTAGCCATCGGCTAGCCGCCGGATCAGCCGAAGTCGACGCGGTCGCGCCCCTCTCGCAGGGCGCGCGCCGCGCCGCGCAGGCGCGCCAGGGTGAACGCGCGCAGCGCCTCGCCGTCTACCCCGGCGCCGTGCAGGAAGGAGCCACCCGCCCCGTCGAAGTAGCCCGCGCCGACGCGGATCACGGCCTTGACGATCATGTTGCGCAGCAGGTGGCCATAGAAGCGCCGCATGTGGTCGGGCGGCAGGTCCGATACCGCCGCGTATGCGTCCAGCGCGGATGCGACCGCGCCGGCCGGATGGAAGCACCCGAGCAGCGCGAGGTCCTCCATCGGGTCGCCGCCGATGGCATCGTCCCAGTCGATGAAGGCGGATACTGCCTCGCCCGTACCGAGCACGTTCCACAGGGCCATGTCCTTGTGCACCAGGCAGGGCGGCAGACCGCCCAGCTTGCCGCGTTGCCCCTCGAGCAGCTCAAGCAGCGCGGCCGCCTCGCCGCGGGGGATGAAGCCGCGTCCGGCCAGGAAGTCCAGATGGCGCGGCAGATTCAAGTAGAAGTAGTCGACCGCCGTCGCGTGCAGGCCGCGCAGGCGGCCCTCGGCTTCCAGCGTCGCGCGATCGAACGGCCCGAAACCCTCCACCGGCACGCGCTTCTGCCAGCACGCGATCCAGTGGCCGATCTGCGCCAGCAGCGCGGGCAAGTCCAGTCGGCCGGACTTCAGGTGGGTATTGAGGTCGGACGCGGGGACCAGGTCGAGCAGATGGAAAGCGACCGGCAGCGCCGTGCGCGACGCGTCACAGTAATGCACCGCCGGCACCGGAATACCCTGCGCGCGCAGGCGCCGCAGCAGTTCCGATTCAACCGCCATGTAGTCATCCGCCTCCGGGCCGTCCTCGACACGCAGGAAATAGGCCCGCGTCCCGCTTTCGGCCCGGAAGGTGAGGTGGTTGCCCTGGCCGGACGCGGGCGCCAGCCGCCACTCGGGACCGCCAAGCTTTCGTTCCAGTTCATGCGCCAGGGACAGCATCAGCTCCCGCGGCGCACGCCCGGTTGCAGCCCGTACCGTGCCGTGCAGCGCGGCCGGACGGTCGCATTTCCAGTAGTGGATGCCGGCGCGGCTGCTCACCTGCGTATCCGCGGGCGGTGGGTCAGACGATCCTGATGCTCAGATCCGGAAGACCGTCGATGTGGCAGTCGATGCGGTCGCCGCGCACCACCGGACCGACGTTTTCCGGTGTACCCGAAAAGATGATGTCGCCGGGAAACAGCTCGTTGGCCAGCGACAGTCGCGCGACCTGCTCGGCCACCGACCAGATCATGTGGTTGAGGGTGGCGTTTTGCCTGACCTGGCCGTTGACCTTGAGCCAGATCGCGCCGTTGGTGAAGTGCCCGACGTTGGCCACCCGATGCAGGGGCCCGATCGGCGCCGAGCGGTCAAAGCTCTTGCCGATCTCCCACGGCTTTTTCTCGTCGCCCATGGCGCGCTGCAGGTCGCGCCGGGTCATGTCCAGCCCGACCGCGTAACCATAGACGTGCTCCAGGGCGCGCTCGATGGGAATGTTGCTGCCGCCGCGGGACAGGGCCGCGACCAGTTCGACCTCGTAATGGTAATTCCTGGTGAGGCTCGGATAGGGGTGGTCGGCCAGCGTGCCGGGCGCGACGTTCTGGATCGCGTCGGTCGGCTTCTGGAAAAAGAAAGGCGGCTCGCGGGTGGGATCGGAGCCCATTTCGCGCGCATGCGCGGCGTAGTTGCGGCCGATGCAATAGATGCGGCGCACCGGGAACATCTCATCGGTGCCGCTCACCGGAATGGTGGTGGCGGGCACGTTGAAGGCGGTCCTGGCGGCGTTGCCGGCGACGCCCGGGGTGGCACAGCCGGCCACCGCGCCGACGGTCATGGCGCCGGCCGCCTGCAGCATGTTGCGCCGATTCATGTCGGTCATGCCCGCCTGCTCCCCCGCGAACCGATGACGCGCGGCCGTTCAGGCCGCGTACTTGATCGACAGGTCGCCGATACCGTCGACATGGCCTTCCAGGTGATCGCCCTTGTGCACCGGGCCCACCCCTGCCGGCGTGCCGGTCATGATGAGGTCGCCGGGTTCCAGGGTCACGAGGTTCGACAGGTAGGCGATCTGCTCCTGCACGTTCCAGATCTGCATGGCGAGATCGCCCTGCTGGCGGAACTCACCGTTGATCTTGAGCCAGATGGCGCCCTTGGCCGGGTGGCCGATGTCGGCCGCGGCCTTCAGGGCGGTCATGGGTGCGGATTCGTCGAAGCTCTTGCCCATTTCCCAGGGGCGGCCCATTTTCTTGGCCTCGCCCTGGACATCGCGGCGCGTCATGTCGAGGCCGACCCCGTAGCCCCACACATGCTCGAGGGCATTTTCGACCGGGATGTTACTGCCGCCCGTGCCGATGGCCACCACCAGTTCGATTTCATGGTGGCAATCCTTGGTGCCGACCGGATAGGCGATGGTGGCGCCGTTCTGCACCACCGCATTGGCCGGCTTCATGAAGAAGAAGGGCGGCTCGCGATCCGGGTCGTGCCCCATCTCGCGCGCGTGGTCGGCGTAATTGCGACCCACGCAGTAGATGCGCCCGACCGGGAAGCGCAGGTCGCTGCCGACGATGGGCAGCGAAGGCTGGGGACCCAGGTCGATTACGAATTTGGCGTTGCGAAGATCGTCTTTCATGCGGTTTCCTTTCGGGGTAGGGGCTTGCGGTAAGCGGTTCCGGGGCAGGTTGGCTGCGATGCATGGCACCTGCGGGCCGGCGAACCGCCGCGGCGATCCGGCGCGTGGACACCGCCGGCAAGCCTACGATTATCTTCGAGATTCGATCTTGCGTCAGGCCCGGGCCGCCCCTTGGCGCAGCACGCAAGCGCGTCCCGGCTAAACTATCGGCTCCCGCATTGACCCCTCAAGGAAAGGAACATCGGACATGGCCGCCTACTGGATAGCCCGCTCACGCATCAACGACCCGGTCGAATACAAGAAATACACCGACCTCGTGCCGGGAATCCTCAAGCAATACGGCGGCAAGGTGCTCGCGCGCGGCGGGCGCTACCAGATCATGGAGGGGCCGGAGGATTTCCACCGCTTCATCGTCATCGAATTCCCTTCGCTCGAGCAGGGCGTCAAGTGCTTTGAGTCGCCGGAGTATGTCGCGGCCGCGGCCTTCCGGCGCGGTGGCGCCGGCGTGGTCGAGAACGTGATCGTCGAGGGCGGCGAGGCCACCCCCATCTGAATTTCGTCAGGCGCCGCCGCGGCGCTTCGGGCAACGCCCTTACCGAAGGAGAACAATCATGCCGCTCCAGCGTCTTGAGCACTACCTCATCCAGACCGCCGACATGGAGGCCACGCGCGACTTCTACACGCGCGTGCTCGGATTCCGCGTTGGCCCGGCGCCGGAATTCAGTTTCCCGGTGTTCTGGCTATACCTGGGCGACCAGGACGTGATCCATGTCACCACCGGCGGCGCGAATGTCAGCGAGAACCGCAAGAAGTATCTCGGGCAGCAATCCGAAGCAGTGAGCGGCAGCGGCGTGATCGACCACATGGCCTTCCGCTGCACCGGACTCGGGGACATGATGGAGCACCTCACCCGCCATGGTGTGCCTTTCACACGCCGCATGGTCAACGACCAGGGCCTGTTTCAGTTGTTCCTGATGGACCCCAACGGCGTGAAGGTGGAACTCAACTTCTCCAACGACGAGGTCGGCGACATCCGGCCCGACCTGATGGCCTCCGATCTTCCGGCCTGAACCTGGCGCCCCGGGTGCGGATATCGGCGGGCGGCGATTGACGCACAAGGCGCTTCAACCGCCGCCATGGATCTGCGCAGGCTATGGGCGAAGAAGCTTTCCAGGGCGTGGTACGCGATCGCCCAGTTCTTCGATCGTGGGCTGGTGTGGGCGATGCCCGGCATGACGTCCGGGCTCTTGTCGGGGTGCGGTACCCTGGCGAAGGAGTGCATCGGGCCCCGCAGGCTGGCGATGCCGTCGTACTGGCCGCGCATCATGAGCATGGACAACTTCAGCTTCTCGGGAGTACAGACCGGCGGGTTGGCCGATATGTCGAGATAGGTTCCGGCAGGCGCCGATGAATCGAGTTTCAGCACCGCGTCGGCAAAGCTATCGACGACCGTCAGGTCTGAAGTGCCGCCATGATCGCGCGTGAAGATGCTCTCGATCATGGCGCGGTCGATCGGCCGGCGGTGGTTGCTGCGCCACTGGTCGATGCGCTTCGTGCGGTTGGCGGGCGTGGGAATGCCTGTGCCGGTCCAGGCGAGGGCATCGGGTGCGACCCGCTTGACCCGCTCCGGATGGCATGCGGCAAACAGCGCCGTGCGCGAGGAAATCAAGCCCGCCGCCGGGCGCCCCGCCCGGCGTCTCGGGCGCCCCGCCCGACGCCTCAGGCGCCCCGGTTGACATAGCCATAGGCCAGATTGGTGCGCCCGTCGCCCAACTGGTCGTATCTGGCCTTGGCCATGGCGACGAAGTCGCCGTCGAGCGCCGCCCGCTGCGCCGGGGTGAAGTTGTACAGCCGGGCGGAATTGCCGCCGAAAATGGCGTTCTTGACCGGGCCGTCCGCCGCGCCCAGGGGCTTGAAGCCGTACTTTTTCTGCATCTCTTCCGGAATCTCGAGTCGGCGCAACGCCTCGATCTGCCATTGCGGCGCGCCGGTCCAGACGGCATCGGTGCCCCACACGATGTGATCGGCTCCCAGTCCCGTGACCAACTGCCCCATCATCGCCGCGCACAGGCGCGGTTCGGCCACAGTGCTCTGGGCGAAGATCTGGCCCAGATCGCCGTAGACGTTCCTGACGCCGTGCTTGGCGGGGATCTCGGCCAGGTCGGTGACCCAGTCGATCCGGCCGGTCTTCTCGAACTGTTCCCAGCCGTCCATGAAGGCCCCGCCGGTATAGCGGAAGCCGGAGTGGTAGATGATGAAGTTCAGTTCCGGCCAGTCCTTCGCGGCCTTGGCGACATCGCGCACATCGGCGTACTTCAGCAAATCGGGAAACTGCCTGGTCGTCGAGGGCGGGAAGAGGCCCTTGTGAACGCACACGTTGGCCAGGCTCGGCCGGGACCGGCTGGCCTTGACCAGCTTTTCGTAGAACGGATACATCAGCTTTTCGTCATCCAGATGCCAGGGATGGCGAGCCAGATGCTTGTTGGTGTTGTCGCCGATGGTGTAGCCCTTGAAGGAATCCGGCTTGAGCGTTTCCAGGTCCTTCTCGAACTTGTCCATCCAGCCCGGCGTGCCGGGCATGAAGATGGCGTGCGAGAACATGCGCCGGGTGCCCGCTTTGTTGTTGACGCCTGCGCGCGCCTCGGCCTTCATCTCGTTGGTCAGGAACCAGTCGCGCGGCTCCTCCGAGCCTGAACCCGATATCAGCGCCACCTTGGTGTCGCTGTCGAGATAGATTTCCTTGAAATAGTTGGCGAACTTAAGGTCCTCCAGGGTCTGCTCCTTGTCGGCCAGCGCCGGGTTCCAGACGGCCTTGCCGACCGCCTCCCGCGAGCGCACGAAACCCACCAGCCGGGTATCGTCGCGCAGGAAGTGCGTGTGCATGTCCATGATGAACTGGCCCTTGAGCGCCAGCGCGCGGGCGTTGGCCATCTCCGGCGTCTGCGCCTCGGCGCGGCTGACCATGTACACCGGGCCGAAGGTATCGTTCATGGCCACGAAGGCGGCCGCCATGCCGGAGGCGGTCTTGAAGAATGCACGCCGGCTCATACCCTGATGGCGCGCCAGCTCGGCACCGATCGACTTGACGCGCGCCTCGAATTCGCACTGCCGCGGCGTCTGCGGCGCAGGCATGAATTCGTCCGAAGAAACCGACTGCACCGGGATGGGGGACGGAAACAGCGCCGACTCCGCCGGCACCAGGCGCGCCAGTTCCTCTTCACTCAATTGGCTCATCGACCTTCTCCTCAGGAAGACGCCGGCCGGCGCCGGGGCGGCCCGCTCGACGCGAAGAAAAGGTCTACACCCGCACGGCGGAGCACCGGGTGCCAGGCGGCGCAAAAGCCACGCTGCGGCTAGGCGTAGGCCGCGGGCGCCAAGGCGCCCCTGATCTGCGTGCGGTGCATCAGGCGCCGCTCGGTCGCCGGGAACGGGTCGCGCCGATGCATGGTGGTGCGGTTGTCCCAGACCACCAGGTCGCCGACCTGCCACTGGTGCTTGTAGACGCGCGCCGCGTCGGTCGCATGCGCCCAGAGCGTGTCGAGCAGGGCCTCGCTTCGCTCGCGCGATAGGCCGTCGACATAGGACAGCCTGCGCCGCCCAAGATAGAGCGCCGCTTCGCCGGATTCCGGGATGCGCACGATCGCCGGATGCAGTGTGCCGGGCGCGGTCACCGGGTCGTCCGTGGCACTGACGCCCTTGCGCAGGTAGCCGCCTGAGTTGTAGGTGCCGTCATGCTTGATGCGCAGCCGCTCGACCCGTGCGCGCAAGTCGGCCGGCAAGGCCGCCGCCGCCGCGACCATGTCGCAAAACCAGGTGCTGCCTCCGGATGCGGGAATCTCGCGTGCCACCAGCATCGAGGCCAACGGCGGGACCGCGGCATAACTCATGTCGGTATGCCAAGCCGCCTCGCCGTCTCCGAGCGCGCCGATCGGCAGGCCTGCGGCGTCCTTGATGTTCGACACCACATAGATCTCGGGATGACCGGGCGCGCTCTGGCGGCCGTTTTCCTGGTTGGGCGGCAGGTCCAGTTCTCCCAGCAGGCGAGAAAACTCCAGCAAGCCGTGATCCGGCACCGCCTGGCGGGGAAAGACCATCAGGCCATGATGCGCATGCCAAGCCTGCTTGATGGCCGCGAACTCGCCCGGCGCGAGCCGGTCGACGCGCACCTCCTCAATGACAACGCCAAAACCGTTGGGCAAGGGTTGAATCTTCATGACATCACCGCCAGGATGCCGCCACGCGAACGGGCGCCGCAATAGGAAAGGCCCAAATTGTAACCAGCGCCGAGGGCACGGCTGGCCGCAGGTCGCTGCCGGCGGATATC
>CANGUJ010000018.1 GCA_947456845.1 Burkholderiales bacterium
ATCAAGCGCTTCGGATCCGCTGCTCGAATGCAGTTCAATATGCTCCGGACGTCCATCGATGCCGACGAGCACGCGCAGTGTCGTGCGGCCTGTTTCCCGCAGGCGCCTGGATAGCGCCGGATACACCGGCACTGGCGCGCTTTCATAGTCGATGCCGTTGACGGTTGGTACGTTTGCCGGCTTGCCGGCGGGGGCCGGTGCCTCGGGCGCCTTGCTGGCCGTTGGCGGATGGAAAGAACGCGATCCGGAGGCTGAGGAAACCATTTCCGGCTCCGGATTCATTTTTTCATCTGGCTGCCGGACCAGGTCCGTGCCAACCGGGAGGGGCGATGGCACGGGCGACATACGATCGCTTGGCGGCGTGGCGGTCGTGGCCGCTGGGTGCGGCGGCAAGCCGGACGTCCGGCCTGGCGATGGCGTCGTTCGGCTGCGGCGTTCGGGCCGGCCCGGTTCGTCGAGTGCTGTTGGCGTCCTTGGGACTGATGGCGGCACCGACGCCAACTGCACCTGCAACGGAATCACCGGCCGCACCTGAACGTCGCTGCGCGCGAATGGTGCCGCGAGGACGGCGACGTGCAGCAACACTGCCAGCCCGAAGGCGAGCCTGGGGCGCACGCTGGGCTCCTCAAACGGTCCGACTCGGGCGGGCATGTCTTGCGTCATTCATTGGAGGTGTTTTGTTCGGTGAGGAGAGCGGCCACGATGCGCGTACTTTGCGTCGCAGGCGCCGCCAGCCGATCACCACGCTGGTTACGCAAAGCGCGAAGCCACCGAGCGAGAATCCAACCATCAATACATCCCAGAGCGGACGCCGATCAACCAGTCCGCGCAGATCCCAGCTGTGGAAAGCTGCGAAAAGCCAGCGCTTCCAGCGGGCGTGAGTGTCTATGCGGTTGTGGATGGTCCCGGTGCATGGATCCACATGCAGCCAGGTGTTGGCGTCGTCGTTGAACTCCACCCGCAGAATCGGCAGGCGTTTCTCGACATGCCCCAGCATGGTGTGGGGGGCGCGGTCGATGTACCAGTTGTCATGCTCGCGCAGCACGATCGCCCTGTTGACGGTCGCCGTGGGCATGGCTTTCGCGGCGGCGGCCGTCAGGGCGTCGAAGTCGAACATCTCCAGCGGCGGAGTTGCGCCGTTGCCCGGGACCAACCGGGTTATGCCGGATGCATCACGGGCGATATACCAGGGCTTGCCATCGAACCAATGCCATTGGAGTTCCTTGACTGCGCCGAGGTCAGGGGTTGCGCGCGCAACAGCCGCTTGAGGCGAAACGCCGAACGCAGCAGGTTCCAGCTTGCCACCGGCGAATGCGGTACTGTCATGGTGCGCATGTGAAGGCGTGAACACCTTCCACGGGTTCATCGACATCAGGCCGCTGAATATCCACAAGATGGTCGCCACCGAGAACATCAGGCCGAGGATATGGTGCCAGCGCATCCATGATTCGCGGTACGGGATGTGCGAACCTCCCTTTCGATACACGTCGCGCACGCGCCAGCGCAGGATGCCGATCCACGTGCCGAGTATCGCCATCAAGGTGGCCGCCAGCGAGCTGTAGATCACGATTTCGGTCCAGGCCGGGTCGAAGACGTTGCCGCGGAACATGTAGAGCCAGTGCAGCCAGGCGCCCACCCAGTTCCAGCCGCGTTCCGTCGCGGTGCTGTCGCGCACGACTTCGCCAGTGCGGGAGGAGACGTAGACCTCGGACCCTGCGGTGTCGGGAATCGCGATGCGGTAAAGCGGCCGATGGGCATCCAGCGCACGCGAGTGGGTCCAGGCGTCTTCGCGAAGGGAGTCGATCAACGTGACGTCGTGCACGTCGGCAAACTCGCGAGCTGCCCGCAGGGCGTCTTCGGGCCCCACGCTGGTGATGGCCGCGCCACTGCGTGCATCGACCGCGAACCATTGTTCGCGGCCCTTGCGGATCAGGTAACGCGGTGCGCCCGCCACCATGGCCAGGCGCATCTCGTCCGGGCCGCCCTTGAGGCCGGCGGCTGCCAGGGCGACCGCCGGTGGAACGCAGCAATCCGCCAGCGCCAACGCCGGAAGGTGTCGCAGCCTTTCCTGCGGCGTGAGCTTGGGGTAACCCACATACATCATGACGACGCCGGAGAAAAACCAGAGCGCCATCACGATGCACAGGGCGATACCGGCCCACCGATGCAGAAGATAAAGCCAGCGCTTCATTTCCCGCTCCGTCAATAGGTCGCGCGCAGCGCAAGCTCGAAGCTGCGCGGCTCGCCAAATATGAACAATGGCGTTCCGGTGGCGTTCGACACATACAGCTTGTCGGTGGCGTTGCGTACCCTGGCCGTCACTGTGGCGTTCTTCGTCACCCGGTAGCTGGCAAACAGGTCCAGCAACTGGTACCCGGGAGCCGTGATCGTGTTGGCGTTGTCCGCATAGACCGAGCCCACATGCCGTAGCCAGGCACCGGACTCCCAACCGGGCTTGCCGCTCCAGGTGACCCAGAGGTTGGCGGTGAGCTTCGGTGTGTTGGGCGGTGCGTTGCCGGCCCGCGAGACGCCGCCAGCCTCGACCAGATTGTCGAAGCGCGCCTCCGCATAGCCGGCATTGGCCTGGATGCGCCAGTCGCTCGAGATGCGGGCCCCGACGCTGGCCTCGATGCCTGACGAGGATTGCTGCCCCACAGGAATGGGAGGCCCGGCCGGATTGGCGGGGTCGGTAATCGAAAGGTTCTTGCGTACGATGCGATATGCCGCCAGGGTGGCGGACGCCTTCTTGTCCCAGAAGTCGAACTTGGTGCCTGCTTCCCACTGGGTTCCGGTCGTAAGCGGGAAGTCGCGCAGTTGGGCGAACGTGCCGGTCATCAAGACTCCGGCCGGCGGATCGGCCGCGGTGCTGTACTGAACGTATATGTTTGCGCTTGGGCTGATTTCGTACATCAGGCCCAGGCGCCCGGTGCTCGCCTTGTAGTCGATACCGTAGAGGCGCGGATCTGTGGCAGTGACCGCCCGACGATTCTGGATGCGGATGGCGATGAAGTCCTGCCGCAAGCCAGTGGTGAGGCTCCATCCGCCACCGAATTTCGTGCGATTCTCGGCGAAGAAGGCGCGTGAGCGAACAGTGTTTTCGCGATCGGGATTGGTGGCGTCCTGAGCGCCGGGGAGGACACCGAAAAATGTATTCAGAGTCGGCGAATACGGATTGACCGTGTCCAGCGGCGCGCCTGCGATGGCAGAGAATGCCGGCGACGAGAACGGATAGCGTGTCTGCCGGTTGATGCTGATATCGACACCGCCAGCCCAGGCGGTGTCGAGTCCGAACAATTTTCCCTTGTGGTTGGCTTCGATCTTGTCACCCCACAGGCGGTGGCCGTGGCGCTGGGCTAATAGCGCGCCGCGTTCGACTGCGGTATTGGCGGCGTTCCAGCGATACACCTCGACGTTGCGATAGAGGCGCTCCGCGTCGTAGTGGTACGCCGTATTGGTGAAAGTCGTGCTTTTCGACGCGCGCCATTCGGTGATGGAGCGTCCCCACAGGATCTGGTTGCCGTACAAGCCGTCAGCGACGTTGTAGTTGATGCGCACGGTGGCCGGATCGACTTCACCGCGCGAGGCGGGCCGGCGCACGGGCGTGCCCCAGTAAGGCAGGCGCCTCTCATCGGCGCGCTCGATGGCGAGCGTGTGTGACACACTTGGCGTGAGGTCAGCGAGCCACGAGAACGACAGTGCGTTGCTTTCCGACTTTCCGGGATTGACGTAACCATCCGACTGCGCGCGGCTAATGTCGAATCGCACCCAATTTGTGGCGTCCTTGCCGCCAAGGGCGGCATTGATGCCGTATGCCGCGCGCAGGGTGTTGAAGGAGGCACCCGCAAGGTAGGCGTCCTGCACCAACGTATCGCGTGTGGCGACCTTGCTGACGTAGTTGATGGTTCCGCCGACTGCCCCGCTTCCGTATAGGTAACTTGAAGGCCCACCGAGAACTTCGACGCGATCAAACAGCCAGGCGTCGATCGGGCGTGCCGCGATGGCGTCGTATTGCACGGTGATGCCGTTGAAGGTTTGCGTCACTTGCGACCCTGAAAAGCCGCGCATCGCAATGTAGCCGGCGAACCCGGGGGGCGCATTGGTGGCCGAGGCGTGCAGGCCGGGCGCCGCCAGCAGTGCTTCCTGGGTGTTGCGTGCATCGCGCGCTTCCATGTTGGCGCGATCGATAATGGTCACGGAGGCGGGCGTCTCGCGGGCGGTCAGGCCCAGTCTGCTGCCTGTGCCGATGACCGTGTCGAGTTGCGGACGCTCCAGGGTGTCCTGTCGTCCGGTGACCTGGACTTCGCGGAGTTCCTGTTGCGCCAGCGCGGGCGAAGACGCGATTACCGCGAACGCAGCGGCAAGCGAGGCAGTGGATGAAAGGCTTGAAGCGACGAACGCATCGGCCATTTGGCGGCGCCTGGATAGCAATTTCATGATTCCTCCTGATAGGTCGCAGATGGCAGGCGCTCCTTGGGCGACTGCTGCGCAAATGCGGCTTGGGCCAACTGAACGGGCGCTGCTTGTCGCGCAGCGCCACCGAGTGCGGGCACATCAGGAGGGGAATGGAGGCCCGGTGGCGAGCGGTGTAAGGGTTGCAGGCTTGTGCGGGAACCACAAGCCGCCGTGTCCGACCGGACTTTCACCAGCGGTGATGTTCGGTACGGCAGCCTGCGTGGCGGGCAACCCGGCTCCGGCGGCACTGCAAAGCGCGCAATGATCGACATGCCCGCTGGATGTATCGGCTTCACGAAACGTGCCGTCCGCTTCGACGAAGACCCGCTTGCTTGAGCCCGACGGACTGCAAATGGTCTGGACGAGACGACTCTCCTGCGCCATGCGGGCATAGGTGATTACCGGCATGGCAAATTGCATCAACGCGATGCAAAAGGCGAAAGCCGAAAACCCGAGCCGACTCCAGCGATACATGGTTGCGAGTGCGACGGGTTGGTTTCGCAGGTGGCGTCAGCTACTTTTTCGCCGCATGGACATCATGTCCTGCATGCGCGCCATGGGCAGCGTGGCTTCCGCCGCCGTCCACCCGTAACGTGCCTTCGAACTGGCGTGGTTACCCACCACTGAAACCGGGTCGACTTCCACGACTTGGACCTGAGCGAGCGAAATACAGACGCTGCCGACGGCAAGAATCAACTTCAAGAATGTGCTACTGGCGCGCTGCCGCGTGGAACGATTGAGCATGTTTCCCTCGTGGAAAACCATTGGCCGCCCGTAGGCCGGGCAGGGCGCAATCTGCAACGATGGCCCCGGCCGTCAACGGCCAGGGCGGGGCTGCCTGCGGGTCAGGAGCCGGAGGGTGGCCCGGTGGCGGGCGGCGTGCTGATGGCCGAACCTGACTGGTAGCAGGTCTGGCCTAAACGGATCAGCGCCGGCGAGCGGGCGCTTTCGTGTAAGGAAATCAGGGTGGCGATCGGCGCCGGGCCGGTCGACGTGCACAACTGGCAATGATTATCATGGCTGGCGTTGGCGGCCACTTCCTGCGCAACACCGTTGGCGTCAATCACGACCTTCTTCATGCCCTGGGAAGAGCAGACTTCCTGCGTCAGGCCATTGTCCCTGGCCATCTTGGCATAAGCGAGCACAGGCACACCCGCCTGGATCAAGGCAATGATCAAGGCGAAGGCGAGAAACCTGAAGTGGCGATACATTGCGCAAGTATAGCGCCACGCCGTTCGCTGCAGAAGAGTCGTGGAGCCGCGCGCCCTGCAGCTGACGCTCGCTACCGGCTTCCGAGCCGTCGGCTACAGCACGTAGCGCGCCAGATCCTCCGACTTGGACAGCTCGCCTAGCCGCTTGTCGACGTAGTCGGGGTCGATGGTGATGGTGCGGCCCTCCGACTTCACTGCCTCGAAGGAGATGTCCTCGAGCAGTTTTTCCATCACCGTGTAGAGCCGGCGTGCGCCGATGTTCTCGGTTTTCTCGTTCACTGAGAAGGCGATCTCGGCCAGGCGGCGGATGCCCTCCGGCGTAAAGGCCAGCGCGACGCCTTCGGTGGCCAGCAGCGCCTCGTATTGCTTGGTGAGCGAGGCGTGGGTGGCGGTGAGGATCTGCTCGAAGTCCGACACCGCCAGCGACTCCAGCTCGACCCGGATCGGGAAGCGGCCCTGCAGCTCCGGGATCAGGTCGGAGGGCTTGGCATAATGAAAGGCGCCCGAGCCGATGAAGAGCACATGGTCGGTCTTGATCATGCCGTACTTGGTGGTCACGGTGGTGCCTTCGACCAGCGGCAGCAGGTCGCGCTGCACGCCCTGGCGCGAGACGTCCGCCCCCTGCATCTCGGAGCGGCTGGCGATCTTGTCGATCTCGTCGATGAAGACGATGCCGTTCTGCTCCACATTGTGCATGGCGCGGGTCTTGAGCTCGTCGTCGTTGACCAGCTTGGCGGCTTCCTCGTCGGTGAGAGCCTTGAGCGCGTCCTTGACCTTGAGCTTCTTGGTCTTCTTGCGCGACTGCCCGAGGTTGGCGAACATGCCCTGCAACTGGGCGGTCAGTTCCTCCATGCCGGGCGGCGCCAGCACCTCCATCTGCGCGGCGGCCTGGGTGACCTCGATCTCGATCTCGCGCTCGTCAAGTTCTCCCTCGCGCAGTTTCTTGCGGAATTTCTGGCGCGTGGCGTTTTCCGGCTCATCCGCCGCCGAGGCGTGGAAGCCGAAGTCGCGGGGCGGCGGCAGAAGGGCGTCGAGCACGCGCTCCTCGGCGGCGTCGGCGGCACGCAGGCGCACCTTCTTCATTTCAGACTCGCGGGTTTGCTTGATGGCCACTTCGGCCAGGTCGCGGATGATGGTGTCGACGTCGCGACCGACATAGCCCACTTCGGTGAATTTGGTGGCTTCGACCTTGATGAAGGGTGCGTCCGCCAGCTTCGCCAGGCGGCGCGCGATCTCGGTCTTGCCCACGCCGGTGGGACCGATCATCAGGATGTTCTTGGGGGTGATCTCCGAGCGCAGGGGCTCGGCGACATTCTGCCGACGCCAGCGGTTGCGCAGCGCGATGGCGACCGCCTTCTTTGCGCGCGCCTGACCGACGATGTGCTTGTCGAGTTCGTGAACGATTTCCTGCGGGGTCATGGAAGACATGAACGCGATCTCTGGGTTTGCGTCGAAGCGCCACCGGCGCGTGGCGGGCACCGCGCGACCGGCTGCCGGACCGCGGACGCCGCCAGCGCCTACTCCAGCACTTCGATGACGTGGTTCTGGTTGGTGTAGATGCAGATGTCCGCAGCGATCTCGAGCGCCTTCTTCACCACATCCGCCGCCGGGAGTTCGGTATTGTCGATGAGCGCCTTGCAGGCGGCCTGGGCATAGGCGCCGCCGGAGCCGATGGCGACGATGCCCTGCTCGGGTTCGAGCACATCGCCGTTGCCGGTGATGATGAGCGAATGGTCGCGGTCGGCCACCGCAAGCATGGCCTCGAGCCGGCGCAGGATGCGGTCGGTGCGCCAATCCTTGGCCAGTTCGACGGCGGCGCGCAGCAGGTGGCCCTGGTGCTTTTCAAGCTTGGCCTCGAAGCGTTCGAAGAGGGTGAAAGCGTCGGCGGTACCGCCCGCGAACCCCGCCAGGATGCGGTCCTGATACAGGCGGCGCACCTTGCGGGCGCTTGACTTAATGACGATATGCCCCAGGGTGACCTGGCCGTCGCCGCCCAGTGCCACCAAGCGGCCGCGGCGTACGGATACGATGGTAGTGCCGTGATACTGTTCCATGGCCGAAAGAGTTGGGGGCGGCGGCGCTGCAATCAAGAGGGCAAGAGGACGGGCGAAACGCCGAGATCCGGCGCGCCGCGCCTAGTGATTGCGCCTGGCCATTTTCACGTAGGCGGTGAAGCCCATCGTGACAAACAGGGTCGCCAGAAGCGGGCTCGGGCTGCGCAATTCGATCGATTTGCCTGCCGATTTAAGCGCGGACACCAGGTTGAGCAGGGAGCCCGCGGCGATGAAATCCATGCGTTTGAGGTGATACAGGTCTATCACCACATGGTTTTTTTCGGCGGCGAGTTTGCCGATGTCACTGAACGTGGCACCGGCGATTCCTTCGATTTCGCCGCGCAGCAGGAACGCGCTTTCGCCGGATTCCGGCGCCGGCGCAGCGGGCGCTGCTTGCTGCATCTCGGCGCTTTTCGGCGACTCGACCCAGGACGGAGGCGACACCTCGTAAGTGATGCAGTAACTGAGCGCTGCCTCTTCGAACGGCTCTTGCAACCCTAGTTCCTGGTACAGGTCGAGGAGCAGCAGCCAGTAGGTCTCTGGGAGGTCGCTGCGCCCGGTTTCAATCTGCCCCTTGAGCAGGGCGATGGCGTGGTCCGCGCTTGCCAGCGTGATCGCATGGCCGGATTTGTGCAGGGCGGCCAGGCAGGCGCGCAACTGGTCGCTGCCTTCCGGCGTGATCTGCTCCACCTTGGAGAGATCGATGCGCAAGGCGCGGTGTTTGCCGGCCATGGCGCGGAGATTGCCGAATTGCTTGGCAGCGGTCATGTCGAGCTTGCCGGCAAGGGCGAACTGATGGCTACTGGCGGGGGCCGCGGTCTTGAGGTCGGAGCGGTCGTTGAAGGCAGGCGGCGAGGTCTCGAAACGAATCGCGTACTTGATCGCTGCGGATTCGAACTCTGCGCGGCGCCCCTGGTTTTCGAACAGGTCAAACAGCATGAGCCACGCCTGGCGCGCGGCCTGTGGCGGGACTTCATCGGACTGGATCGCTTCTTCAAGCGCGGTCTGCGCCGCCGCATCCTGCCGGTTGGCATACAGGATTGCTGCTTCTTCGAGCGCCTGGGCGGACTCGAACGGGCTTTCCTGGATTTCCATCAACATCACGGAGTCAAGTTCCCCGGACTTGGCAGGCGCGCGGCTGGCCGCCGATAGCGGGGCCTTTTGCGCAGAACGCGCTCCGCCGGTCTGGAAGCCGTGTTCCACGAGCGGCTTGGTACCGGCACGATTGCCGGCCGCGCGAGCCAGTTCCTGCGGCACGTCCAAGGCTGCCATTTCGGCATCCGCCAAGTCTGCCACGGTCGCGCCGTCGCTGTTGGCACCGGCGAGGCGGGGCGTGTCACGACGGGACACGGGCGCCCGGGTGGCCGGACGCCCACGCCCCGCCGGAGCCGGTGGTTCACTGCTCTTTTTGTTGAATATCGAGAAAGCCACGGAAACGCTCAAGAGGAAACCTGCGGCTTGCGCCGGCGCAGGTTACCGGAATCTGGAGGAAACAGATGGTCTTGTACCACAGAAACAGCGGCGCCGTAGCGGCAAAAACGGGCATGACGCAATTGTTGACATAAGCGGGAAGTCGCTTGGGTTCCACGACCGTCAACGGGCATTACACCACCGCTTCTAGGACGGCGCGGCAGCCGTCGGGCGGCTGCCGCGAACGGCACGGACCGCGCTACTCGCCGTACATCTTTTGCTTGAGTTCTCGCCGCTGCTGAGCTTCGATCGAAAGCGTGGCAGTCGGGCGGGCGAGCAGGCGCTTCAAGCCGATCGGTTCACCGGTTTCGTCGCAGTAGCCGTAGTCGCCGGCTTCTATGCGGGCCAGAGACTGTTCGATTTTCTTCATGAGCTTGCGCTCGCGGTCACGGGTGCGAAGTTCGAGGGCATGCTCTTCCTCGATGGTTGCCCGGTCGGCGGGGTCAGGTACCGACGGCGTCTCGCGGAGGTGTTCCGAGGTCTCGCCGGCGTTGGCCATGAGCTCCTCGCGCAGGTTCTGGAGGGTCTGGCGGAAAAACGCCAGCTGGGCCTCGTTCATATAGTCCTTGGCCGGCATGCGCAGCAATTCCGCCTCGGTGGGTATCTTTACCGGCTGCTTGGATTTGACCGCGCTCATTGCATTCCCTTACCTGCCGGCGAACCGGCGATTAACCCACGGTGCACAGTTCCAGCCCCTTGACGAACACGTCCTTCGGCAGGTTGCGCCCAATAAACACCATTTTACTCGTTCTCTTCTCGTCTGGACCCCAAGGCTTGGCGAGGTCGCCGCCCATCATCATGTGCACGCCCTGGAATACCACGCGACGATCCTGACCCGCCATGTTGAGCACGCCCTTGTAGCGCAGCATGTCCTTGCTGTAGACCTGGATCATGGCCGAGAGGAATTCCTCCAGTTTCATCGAATCGAACGGCTTGTCGGTCTTGAAGATGAAGGATTGCACCTGGTCGTCATGCTCGTGGTCGTCCTCGTCGAGGAAGCCGGGTTCGATTTCCAGGATGGAATTCAGGTTGAAGCCGCGGATGTCGAGGATGTCGTCGATCGGCGCATTGCCGAAGTGCACCGGCTTGATGGGCGCGCGCGGGTTCATGCGCGTGAGGCGGTCGCGCAGACGGGACTGCTCGTCGTCTCCGATCAGGTCGACCTTGGAGAGCAGGATGCGGTCGGCGAAACCGACCTGCTCCTGCGCTTCATGGTGATCGTCAAGTTGCGTCTGGGCGTGCTTGGCGTCGACCACCGTGACGATCGCGTCGAGCAGGTAGTACTCGGCGATGGCGTCGTCGATGAAGAAGGTTTGCGCCACCGGCGCCGGGTCGGCCAGGCCGGTGGTTTCGATGATCACCCGGTCGAACGAAAGCTTCTTGTCTTCGCGTCTGCGCTTGAGGTCGCCCAGGATGCGCACGAGATCGCCGCGCACGGTGCAGCAGATGCAGCCGTTATTCATCTCGATGATTTGTTCCTTCCCCTGTTCGCGCAGCAGGATGTCGTTGTCGACGCCCTCCTCGCCGAACTCGTTTTCGATCACGGCGATGCGGTGGCCGTGATCCTCGGAGAGGATGCGGTTCAACAGGGTGGTTTTCCCAGCGCCGAGAAAACCGGTGAGGATGGTGACGGGAACTTGGCTTGCCATTGTGGTCTTTCGTGATGGGCGCTTGTCATCGACGGCGCGGGAGAATAACAGAAATGTTGTCGAGGTATGCCAGTTGCGGTTCGCGTGTGACGCTTCAATCGGTGATCGCCTCGGCAAGTCCGCGACGGAACACATTTTCCGGAAGATTTCAGCCGATGAAAACCAGCTTGCTGGCTCGTTTTTCGCCTTTCTGCCAACGCCTGGCCATGTCGTTCGCCATCATCATGTGCACGCCCTGGGGAACCGCGCGCCTGTCTTGCCCGCCAATGCTGAGGACGCCCTTGTAGCGCAGCATGTCCTGCCCATGACGCTCGATCATGACGTTCAGGAATTCCTCGACCTTTCGAGCGTTAAGCGGGTGATCCGCGCGGAACACGAACGAGATCACGGCGTCGTTATCCTGGTGTTCCTCCTCGGAAAGACAACCAGGCTCGATCTCCAGGATGGCATCGAGGTCGAACCCCCGCATATTCAGGATATCCCCAATCGGCGCGTTGCCGAAGTGCGCCGGCTCGATCGGGGCGCGCGGATTCATGCGGCGCAGACGTTTCCGCAGGTGACCGAGATCCGCCTTCGGCACCATGGCCAGCTTGAACAACACGATGCGGTCGGCAAAGCCGACCTGCTCCTGGGCCTCATGGTGCCGGTCGACTTGCGCATGCGCGCGTTTGGCATCCACGACCGTCACGATGGCGCCCAGCACATAGTATTCCGCGATGGCGTCGTCGATAAAGAAGGTTTGGGCAACCGGCACCTGCTGTTGCATCCGGTGTGCTTGAGTGGTCGTTCGCTGGAGCGCCGCCCGCACGCGGTTCTGTTCTAGCGCTTCCGGTTGAAGGGCGCAACCGTGTCGGCATTGAGCCTGTAGCCCGCGCTGCCCATGTTGGTCTTCGAGCGCCCGCTTTCGATCGCGCCGCTGATCCAGACAGGTTCCGCGGCGGTCGCTTCGGGGACCGGTTTGGCCGGAAACACATGGATGATCTGGTTTGCCGGCGGAGGGGGCAGGTGGATGCATGCGCCGAAGTAGGGCACCAACAGGAATTCGTAGATCAGGGTGCCGCGCCGCTCCAGCGGGACCACGAAGCCGGCGATGCGCACGCGAGTGTTGTCGAGGGCGGGATTCAGCGGCGCGTTGTCCCACATTTCCTGCATGCGTGCCATCGCCTCCATGGCGCGAGGGTCACCGTCCTTGAGGGTGGCGAAATCCAGGCCTTTCAACTCTGCGGCCGGATCCCAGCCCTTGGGCAGCAGGGCGTCCCAGTCGACAGTACGATACGTCAGCCCCGGCTTGGTATCGGTCGATCCCGCAGGCAGGCGTTCGCCAAGCCGGTAGCCCGGTTTGGCCTGCTGTGCCCCCGCCAGTTGGAAGAGCGACAAACTTATGGCGAGGGCGAATACGAGCCGCATGCCTCGGTACGGTGGTCGGGGTGAAGTCATGTCGGTATGCCTCTATTGGCGCTTGTAAGGTTCCACCAGGTCTGCATTGATGCGATAGCCGGCGCTTCCCATGGGCGTGTCGGCGCGTTGGACCACCAGTTCTCCGCTGATCCACACCGGTTCCATTGCCACGCCTTCATGGGGTTTTGACGGGCGTACGTGGATGATCTGGTTTGACGGCGGTGGCGGGGTATGGATGCAGGCGCCGAAATACGGGACCAGCAGGAAGTCTTCGATCAGCATGCCACGTCGCTCGAGGGGAACGACGAATCCGGGAATGCGCACCCGCTTGCGATCAAGCTGCGCGTTGATCGGAGCCTGCTGCCAAAGCGCCTGCACCTTGGCCAGCGCGTCTGCGGCGCGCGGATCCCCATCGCGCAGGGCGCCGAGGTCCAGTCCCTTGAATGCTGCTGCCGGGTCCCAGCCTGCGGGTAGCAGTTCCTCCCAGGCGATTTCCAGATACTGCCCCGGCGCAGAAGATCGCACCGTAGTGATCGAATCGCCAATCCGCCAGGCCGCCGGGCCGTAGCGCGCCTCGCGGCCGGCGAGATTGAACAAGTCAAACACGAACCAAGCAAGTCCCGCGCAGAAAACCAGAACGGCGCCAGCCCGAACACTTGATTTCACCGGATCACCGTTCGTGCGTCAAAGCCGCGGTGCCAGGCCGTCAGCCAGGGCCATCCGGTACGCGCGATAGCCCGGCACCAGGCTTGCCGCAAGGCCGGTGGCGATGATTGCAAGCAACATGGAAAGTTCAGCGCCATCGGGAAGACGCACGCGCAGCACGACGCCGTAGCGGGTGAGCACAAACTCACCCAGCAGCGACGCTGCAGCGGTCAACAAGGCGAGTCCCAAAACAACTCCGCTCAGGGTGATCAACAGCCCCTCGAATGCGAGCAAGGTGAATACATCCCTTGGCGCTGCGCCAACCGAGCGCAACACCGCGAGTTCGCGGCGCCGCTCGCCCAACCCCGCCAGTACCACTGCCACCAGGCCGATGAATGACACGGCTGCGACCAGCGCAGAGATTCCGGTCATGGTGCGCTCCGCAGTACCGACCATTTGCCAGAGGTTGTCGAGAGCCACCCCCGGCATCACCGCCACCAGCGGCTCGGCACGCGCGGCATTGATGCGGCGCTGGGCAGCGAACACGTCGGACCTGTTGTGCAGGCCCACCAGGGCGGCGGTGATGGATTTCGGCGTGAGATTGAACTTGCGCGCGAATTCCGCAGGAATCGAAAGGCCGGGTACCGGCGCGCCACCCTGCCAGTTGAGGTGGATGGCCTCGATGGCCTCGAGGCTCACATGGACCGTACGGTCGACCGGCGTACCAGTGCGGGCGAGGATGCCGACTACGGTGAAGGGTTTGTCGCCGTGCTCGGCTAGGACCGTGTCGCCTGCTCCGTGGGACAGCGTGATTCGATCACCCAATCGATAGCCTGAGGCTGTTGCCACGTCCGCACCGATGACGGTGTCGAAAAGCTGCTCGAAGCGCTTGCCCTGCGCGATTTTCAGGGGCGTTCGGTCACCATGGCGGAAATGGTCGAAATAGGCGCTTGTCGTGCCCAGCACTGCGAAACCGCGATGGGAATCCCCCAGCGACAAGGGTACCGTCCACGCCACTGCCGGATCGTCGGCCAGCGCGAGGTAGCTTGGCCAGCCCATGTTGTTGGTTGCGGCACCAATTCGAAACACCGCGTAGAGCAGCAATTCCACTGGGTTGGCGCGAGCCCCAACGATGAGGTCCGTACCGGACACCGCCTCGGCGAAGCTGGTCCGCGCGTCTGTGCGCAGGCGCTCGATGCCGACCAGCAGGACCACACTCAAAGCGACCGAGAGCACCATCATGCCCAGGGTCAAACGGCGATTCCACGCGCTGCGCGCGGCTAGGATGGGGATGAAGGGATTCATGCGTCACGCTCTTTGGCGTGGGCCTGGTTGATCTCGTCTAGCGCCAGTGTGCGCGAGAACGCGCTTTCCAGTCTTCTGTCGTGGCTGACAAAAAGCAGGCTGCTGCTCGACTGCGCGCATTGTTCGAGCAGGAGTTCGAGAAAGGCCATCTGGCGCCCGGCGTCGAGCGCGGAAGTGGGTTCGTCCGCGACAATGATCTCCGGCGCACCGATGATCGACCGCGCGGCGGCGACCCGCTGTTGCTGGCCGATGGAAAGCTCGGTGACGCGCCGCTGCAGGAGGTTCGGTGCGATATCGAGTCGGGCCAGCAAGCGGCGGGCTTCGGCCAGTGGCGAGGCGGACTGCAGCAAGCACCGCTCCGCCCGACGTTTCGAAAAACGGCAAGGCAGCAGAACGTTTTCGACGACCGTGAGGTAGGGGACGAGGTTGAATTGCTGGAACAGGAATCCGATATGATCCGCCCGGATACGGTCGCGCGCGGTTGCGCGGGTGTGCCGGAAGTCGCACCCCAGTACATGAACCCCGCCCTGATCGGCGATGACCACCCCGCCGATCAGATTCAGAAGCGTACTCTTGCCGCTGCCTGACGGGCCATGCAGGAACAGGCTTTCACCGAGCCCGAGGGACAGGCGCGGGATCTCCAGGCACCAGGGTAAGTCCGGTTTCCAGCGAAAGCGCACGTTCTCGATCAGAATGGCCTGCGACGGAGACATAGCAGTCCGCATCCTACAGCCGTACGAGACGATTCTTGGTGGTCAGGCGCTGCGACGCCTGACCTCGCGGCCCGGCAATTTGGACGTCGATCCGTTTCAGGCGGGGCAATTCCCCGAACAGTCGGACCTCGATCTCGCGCAGTGCCTCCGGTCGGGCGCAAGTAAAGACGTAGGCGGCCTCCATGTTGGCGTGTTCCTCGTTTGCAGGAGGTGCATTGCCGGACGGCGTATCGTGGCCCGACGTGCCCGCAAGCACGGGGGCGTTCAGTCGCACAGGCCCGGCGACGCATCCTGCGCCTGCCGAGGGCACTGCCACTGTTTCGCTGCGCCGCAAGCGGGCCACCATGGCATCGACGGCGCGGCGTTGACTGGCATTCGCAGGGGCGGATTCAAAACCCAGCAGATTGTCCAGCGGTGTGTTCAGGGTGATGGCAAGTTTGTCGCCAGCGACCGCGACCTGGATCGTCGCAAGCCCGTGCACATGGGCTTGGTGTGCGAGTGCCTCCGGTGCAACGGGCTGCGTTCCCAGCGCTACAAGGATCGATGCGGAAATCCACTTTCCTGCGTGCATCTCATCACCTCTTAATTGCGCGTTGCCGCTTGATTGCCAACCTAGACCAGGTGACCCAGGGAGGTCGCCAGTCCACCACCGCCGGCCGGCGACGATTGCATCGCCATATCCATCGGACGTCTGCGTGTTTGCATCCGAGGCACCAGATCGGCAGCGGCAATGAAGATAAGGCTCGCCGCAATCGCCAATGCGTACGGGACACGTCCGTTGGCCAAGGGTGGCGCATACCAGCCAAGCATACCGCCCGGCACGGCGGTCATGCCGGGAAGCAGGTTCGGCGCCGGCGCAGCAAGGAAACCGATTCGGGATTGCCGGAGGATCACGAAATCGCCGAGCACCAGTGGTATCTCATGGGCGATGACGCTGACCGCCACGGTCATGCCGAGTGCCGGGCTCTGCAGAAACGCTGCAGCGATCAGGATGCCATCGACGAAATTGTGCAACCCATCCCCCAGTAAGATCATGATGACGAAAGGGGCAAGTGCGGTCTACACAGTGAACGGATCATGATGCCAAAGCGCGAGTTTTTCAAGCATGAAAAACCCGAACAGGCCTGCGAGAATGGAAAGACCCAGCGTATGGGCCGGCAGCAGGGTGGCTGCCTCCGGCGGGAGGTCCATGAACGCGGCGGTCAGCATTGCCCCCACCGCGAATCCGATCATGTGGGAGCCCAAGCGAGGTGTCATCATGCGCCCAAGCAAGGCTGCCGCGCAAGCGCTAAGCAGCGTTCCGCCGATAGGGGCGCAAAGAATGTAGGCGAGGGTCATGGAATGGCCGGCGGTACGTTCCAGTATCGGACGGCCTGCTGATATCACTGTATTATACGCAACAATGTTGCAATAGACGCCCCGAAACAACATGCTACAAGCGCACATTTGGCGCCCCGACCGCACGACCTGGCTAGGGCTCGGCCTTGTACTTTCGTTGCATGTTCTCGTGATCGGCTTGCTGGCGAGTTTTGCGCCAACGCGTGAAGTCCTGCGCTCCATCGCCCCGATGATGGTGGAGTTAATCCAGCCCCAGGTGAGTGTTGCTCCCGAGCGTCCGATTCAGGAGCCCCCCAGGGTTGAACCCAAAGCGGTGCCGCCCCCACGCAAGCAGCAGGAAGTCAAGTCTCCGGTTGCGCCACCCCAGGAAAAGGCGCCGGTGATTTCCGCGCCAGCATCTGCATCGACAACGTCCGAGGCCGCCGTGACGCAGGAAACGCGGCCGAACCCGCCCAGCGAGACCCGTGTCGCGGAACCCGCAGCCGCGCCGACCAAGCCCCAGGGGCCCGGCAGTGCCGCCCTGGTGACGCCTTTACCGGCGGTCGTCCCTCCCAGTTTCAATGCTGATTATCTCGACAATCCTGCGCCCGCCTATCCGCTGGCGTCCAAGCGAATGGGAGAGGAAGGGCGGGTCTTGCTGCGCGTCCAGGTCGAGGCGAACGGCCTCCCTTCCAAGGTGGAGGTGCGTACCTCGAGTGGATCGGAACGTCTCGACAACGCTGCGCTTGAAGCCGTCAAGCGCTGGAAGTTCGTTCCCGCCAAGCAAGGTGAGAAGGCAGTGCCCGCCAGCGTGGTCGTACCCATCACATTCAATCTGAAAGGCTAGTTATGCAGGCGAGTCTCGGCTTCGGTCATTTTCTTGCGCAGGCTGACGGGGTGGCAAGAGGGATCCTGCTCCTGTTGTTGGTAATGTCGATCGCAACCTGGTACCTGATAGTCACCAAGAGCGTTCGAAACATGCTGTCGCGAAAGCGGGGCCGCCACTTTCTGCAGCTTTTCTGGGAGTCCTCTGGGTTTGATGCCGTTGCGGAGCATCTTCGCAAGGAGCCCCCGGACGAGCCTTTCTCGAAGCTTGTCGGGCACGGCCTCAAGGCGGCCGAGCAGTACAACACGCGTGGCGCGCAACGACTGGTTGAGGTCGGCTCGGCGGAGGATTTCCTGACACGGTCGCTGCGGCGCGCGATCGACGAAGCCAATGCGAGTGCGGAGACGGGCTTGACGGTACTGGCCTCGGTGGGTTCCTCGGCGCCCTTCATTGGCCTGTTCGGAACGGTCTGGGGCATCTACCACGCGCTTTTGGCCATTGGCATGAGCGGGCAAGGTACCCTCGACAAGGTTGCGGGTCCGGTGGGCGAAGCGTTGATCATGACCGCCATCGGGCTGGCGGTGGCGATACCCGCGGTGCTTGCGTACAACGCGTTCACGCGACGCAACCGGGTAGTGCTGGCCGAGCTGGACGGATTCGCCCACGATGTGTTTACCTTTATGTCGACAGGCCACCGCGAAGCGGCAAATGCTTCTGGCTTGCCAAAGGGGGCATGAACATGGCCTTCGGCAGCTTCTCAAAAGGCGGGCACGATACGCCCATGGCGGAGATCAACATGATTCCGCTCATCGACGTAATGCTGGTACTGCTGGTGATCTTCATTGTCACCGCCCCATTGCTGACCCATGCAGTAAAGATCGACTTGCCGAAAGCATCTTCCAGCCCCAACGTCACCAAGCCCGAGAACATCCAACTTGGCCTCAGGGCGGACGGCCAGCTCTTCTGGAACGGTGAGTCCGTCGAGGAGTCGGTGATGAACGAGCGTATCGCGGCTGCGGCGAAGCTTTCGCCACAACCGGAGGTGCATATCCGCGCTGAGCGTCAAGTCCACTACGAGCGCGTTGCGAAGCTCATGTCGCAAGCGGCAAAGGCCGGTTTGACACGGATCGGCTTTGTGACAGACCCCAGCGCGCCTTAGTCCGTGCGCCTGTGCGGCGTTGCGAAGACCTGTCCAACGCCGATGGCGCGTGCTCGTGACCTACGTCCGCCGATTCAAGGCTGGCGTGTAAACTGGTGCGAACTCGACACTGGACGGGCGTATGGAGCGGTACAGCCGTCAACGCGACGCGATTTTCAATGCCATTTCGGCTGCCGGTAGGCCTCTGTCGCCCCAGGAGGTGCTGGCAGCGGGGCGCAGCGTCGTCCCATCGCTGAGCATCGCGACTGTCTACCGCAATTTGAAGGCTTTGGTTGACGAGGAGTGGATTAGGGCTGTGCGCTTGCCGGGCGAGCCTGACCGGTACGAAATCACCTCCCTGGGCGAGCACCATCACTTCAAGTGCCGGGCTTGCGGTCGTGTATTCGATGTCTTTCATGACTTTGACCCGCGCAAGCTTCCGTTGACGCCGGACTATCACGTTGACCGCCTGGATATCGTGCTATACGGGCGGTGTAATGATTGCCCCTCACCCAGAGCCCGCAACTCTCGCTCCTGAGCATAGATTCACTTTTGCATCGCGGACAGGGCGGTGAGTCGTGTTTGCGCGAGAGTAGTCTCGCCGCCGACGGCTATGCTCAATCGCTAGAGCTCCGCAGCGTCGTGTCTTCTTCCGTCACGCTCGGCGATCATGCGTAAGCGTCCGGGCAAGTCATCTCGCGAATTGAGCGCAGGGTAGCAAACATGATGTCCACCAAGAACGACAGGTGGGCACCATGGAAGAGGGAGTCAAAGGCCGGCGGCGGCATAGCGCGGAGGTTAAGCGGGAGGTGCTTGTCAAGTGCGAGGCGGCGGGGGCCTCGGTTGCGCTGGCGCACGGGATCAACGCCAATCTTGTGCACAAATGACGACAGCAGGCGCGACCAGCAGATCGAGGCGGCGCCAGCTTCATCCCGGTGAAGCTTCACGCGCCGGGGCCACCGACTACTGCGGCCGGGTCGGGCTGTATCGAGATCCACCTGCGGCGTGGCGGGACGGCGGTGCAGGTACGTTGGCCGGTGTCGGCGGCCTCATGATGCGCCAATTGGCTGCGCACCTGGCTCGGATGATACGTGTCAATGCGGTCTGGGTTGCGGTCGAACCGATCGACTTGCGGCTCGGACCGGAAAGCGCACTCGCCCGTGTGGTCACTGGAGTGCTGCTGCCGGTGTTTCCCCGAGAATCCAGGCGCAGAGGCGGCCCATACTGGGAAGCAAGTTGTAGGCGGCCACAGAGGTTACCGCCACGACCATCTCGGCAATCGCATACAGCAAAGCGCCACTCATTCGCGAGAGCGGTGACCGTTCGGTCAGCCATGAGCTAAGCGATAGTCCGGCGAAGAACGCTCCGATCACGCCAAGAAGGCTGGCGTACTCGTGCCCGATCGCAAGCCCGATAAGGCGGGTCCAGACGAACTGATAGCCGAGTCCGGCTATTCCTGAAAGGACGAAAATCAGGTAAAGCCGTGACATGCGATCCGGTTGCCGAACCTTGAAGTGGGGGGCTGCAAAGAAAACGCCCCGCTGTCAGCGGGGCGTGAAATCGCAGGAAGAGAGCAGCGGATGAGTCAGGCGCTGCGCGTCCGTCGCCGGGCGATGCCGCCAACCAGGGCAAGTCCCGCGAGCAGCAACGCATAGGTTTCCGGCTCCGGAACCGCCAATGCCGAGACCGCATTCTCGAAATTCACGGTGGTGAGTCCGTAATTGACGACCAGATGAAAGGGGTCGCTGTTGGCAACGCCTGAAGAAGGCGAGGTCAGGAACAACGTCGCCATGTACGCGCCGGAGGGACTCCCTGCGCTGATCGAGAAATCGACGTGCGCATGAATGCCGCCACCCTCGTCGGCTTGACCGATTGCGCCGGTCGGGTGGGTGATTCCAGTGGACTTGATAAGTGTGTTGTTGGCCAAAGCGTCGGTGATGCTGAACGTGTCGGCAATGCCGGCCGTGCCCCACGACGAACCATTCCAGAAGCTGAGGGCACCAGTCGCCTGGAACCAGAGTTGCTGTCCGGTGACGAACATGCCGTCATCGACGTGGAATCCCGGATCCCTTGTCTTTGTCGGGCCTCCGAAGAAGTCGCCGAAGTTGCCCTCGTAGATCTTGAATCCTGTGGTGGCGTTGACAGGCATGGTGTTGGCAGTATCAACCACCAGCTTGTTGCTGATGACTTCCACGTCGATATCGGCGTGCTGGGCGAACGCAAGCGGTGCGCTGGCGAGCCCGAGTGCTAGCGACGCGGCAAGGATGGCGGAATGGATTGGGAGGCGCATGGAGGTAATCCTGTAGGAGGGTGGTCGGATGGCGATGCCGTTGAAGACGGGATCGTCAGTTTAAAGCATAATGCGAGTGCGTTATCATTAATGTATTGAGTGGCAAGGCAGATGTCAAGATCGGGGGTGTTGCTCCAGTTGGCGCTTCTTACAAGCATTTCTACTGTTGTGGACGCGCAGGGCAATGCTGCGCCGGTCAGTAGCGCACCACCGGCCGAAACCACGCTCAAGGAGGTTGAGGTTCGCGAAAGCGCGGAGCAGGAGGGGCCTCGCGAGTCGCTGCGGCCGGGCGTCCGACTGCGATCCGGCGACTTGCGAGAGCGGGGCGGCGAAACCCTTGGCGAGGCCATTGGCGACGAACTTGGAATCGCCAACTCAAGTTTTGGCCCCGGCGTGGGTTTACCCGTAATCCGCGGACTTTCAGGGTCCCGCGTTAGGGTACTGAGCAACGGTGGTGCTTCTCAGGATGCCTCCGCTTTTAGCCCGGACCACGCGACCAGCGTGGAGTCCATGTTGGCTGACGAGGTGCGGATTCTCCGTGGCCCTTCGACCGTACGCTATGGAGGGGGAGC
>CANGUJ010000019.1 GCA_947456845.1 Burkholderiales bacterium
CATGCCGTCTTCCAGATAGTTGAGGGCGTCGCCCATGTTCTCCGCCTCGACCTCGAACTGGTTGTAATCGGCATCCATGAACACGTAAAGCGGGTCGGCGAAGTAGGAGTAAGTCACCTCCTTCTTCTCCAGCTGCACGGTGTCGAACTTGTCGTCGGCCTTGTAGACCGACTCCGTACCCGAACCGGTCAGCAGGTTTTTCATCTTCAGCTTGACCACCGCCGAATTGCGGCCGGACTTGTTGTATTCGGCCTTGAGGACGACCATGGCATCGCTGCCGATCATCACCACGTTGCCCGCGCGGAGCTCCTGTGCGATTTTCATGAATGGACCTTCGTATTCCGGAAAAGGGTGTCGGGATCGCGACGTCGCGGCAACCCACCCAGGCCGTCCGGCGCGTAAAAAGCTTTCTAGTTTAACCCGTTTCGGGCCACTTTTCCAGAAAACTCAACCAGTTGAGCCGCCAGATCGCGGGCTTCGCCGAGTTTCCAGGCCCATTCCTCGGCATGCAGGCGCAGGGCCGACTGGTTGGCCGCAAAGCCGCGCCAGACTTCCTCGAACGACCAGTCGCCAGGCTCGCCGAGGCCCAGCGGATCGAGTGCGCTGCCGGGGCTCACGCCATTCCACAAGGCCATGAAGCGCCCCACCGACTGGCGCCGCGGCTCATGCAGCCCGTGGCAGTAGCGGCGCAGGAATTCGCCGAGCTTGGCCTCGTGGACCTGGCCGGACTGCGGATAGATCTGCCAGACCAGCGGCCGGCCGGCCCACTGCGCGCGCACGAACGAATCCTCGCCGCGCACGAAATTGAGGTCGCAGCCCCACAGCAGCCGGTCATAGTCCGGCTGCTCCACGAACGGCACGATCGAGGCCGACACGTTGCCCAGCGATCCATGGGCGCCCGGCTCGGCCGCCATGTCGAACCAGTCGGCCACCAGCGCGGTCGACGGTCCCTTGGGCACGATCAGACGCACCGGATGCGGATGCGCGGACAAGCCGGTGAGCAGGTCCTTGACCGGCGCCCGCGCATAGGAAAAAAGCGACACCCGCCACTCGTTGCGCGCCTTGGGCGGCACGCCGATGCGCTGCCAGAAGGCCGCCTGCGCGGCAGGATTGGCCTGGTAGGCATCGCGCGCCTCGAACAAGCCGCGCTCGCGCAACAGGCCGCCCGTCTCGGCGCTGAATCCCGGGAAATAGAAATGCTTGGTCAGTCCCAACGCGGGGTGCACCGACGGCATGCCATGGCAGCCCGATACCCATTCCTCGGCGCTCAGGTACTCGAGGTTGACCCACACCGGCGCGCGGCCGGCCGCCGCATGCCCGGCCATCGAAGCGCAGTAGGCGGCGGGCAGCTCGCAAGCGAAGGCTTCGATCACCACGTCGGCCGGCTGCGCGCTACCGGCGGCATCGTTCCAGAGCCGCACCTCGACGCCGTGGGCGCGCTGGGTATCGAGGCGCGGGTCGATGCCGGGACACAGGCGCTCCAGGCTTTCGAGATCGTCGACCCACAGGCGCACGGCGCGCGCATGCTCGGCGGCCAGTTGCCGTGCCAGGCGCCAGGTGACGCCCACGTCGCCGTAGTTGTCGATCACCCTGCAGAACACGTCCCACCGTTTCAGTGCCACACCCGTCTCCGCCTGTGCCGGAAGTTGGAAAAACCAATCATGGTTAAATCACCGCATGACCGCAGACCAGGGGACGGCCATGACCCGCGCGAAGGCTTTCGCACGGCGCGCCACGCTGCGCGAATGGCTGCTGCTCGGATTGCCGGCCATGCTCGTCATCCTCGCCGCCTTCTGGATCACCTTACGCTTCGTGCAGCCGGCGCCGCCGCGCACCCTGACCATGAGCACCGGCGCCGCCGACGGCGCCTATCACCGCTTCGCGCTGCAGTACCGCGAGATTCTCGCACGCGAGGGCGTCACCCTGGAGTTGAAACCGTCCGCCGGCTCGGTGGAGAACCTGGCGCGCCTGAAGGACGATGCCGGCGACGTCGATGTCGCATTCGTGCAGAGCGGGCTCGGCATGCTGACACTCACGCCGCTGGCGCAACCGCCCGAGGAGATCCGCCTGTTCTCGCTGGCCAACCTGTTCCAGGAGCCGGTGTGGATATTCCATCGGCGCGCGGTGCCGCTGGCGCGGCTGACCGACCTGGCCGGCCTGCGCGTGGCCATCGGGCCGCCCGGGTCCGGCACCCGCAAGGTGACGCTCGACCTGCTGGGTGCGCATGGCATCGACGAGAAGACAGGCCGCCTCTCCGCGCTGGGCGGCAGCGCCGCGATGGACGCCCTGCTGGAAGGCAGCATCGACGCGGCGGTGCTGATTGCCGCCCCCGAAGCGCCGGTGGTGCGACGCGCGCTGGCGGCGCCGGCGCTGCGCCTCGCGAACCTCGACAATGCGCTGGCCGTATCGCGCCGCTTCCCCTATCTCAAGCCGGTGACCCTGGCACGCGGTGTGTTCGACCTGCGCAACGACATGCCCGAGCGCGACATCCAGCTGGTGGCCACGCAGGCCAACCTGGTCATCCGCGAGGACCTGCATCCCGCACTGGCCTACCTGCTGCTGGAAGCCGCGGTGGAGATCCATGGCACGCCAGGGCTGTTCCACCTGCCGGGCGAATACCCGACCGCGCTGGCGACCGACTGGCCGCTGGCCGAGGAAGCCAGGCGCTACTTCAGGACCGGACGACCGTTCCTGCAGCGCTATCTGCCGTTCTGGCTGGCCAATTTCGTCGAACGCATGCTGGTGCTCCTGGTCCCGGTCATCGCGGTGGTGGTGCCGCTGTTCAAGTGGCTGCCCTCGCTGTTCGCATGGCGCCAGCGGTCGAAAATCAACCGCTGGTACGGCGAGCTGAAATTCCTCGAGCGCGACGCGGCCAGGCGCGCATTCGCGGCCGACGAACTGGCCAGGACGCTCGACCGCCTCGACCGCATGGAGCAAGACGCCGCGCGATTGTCGATTCCGCTGGCCTTCGTCGACCGCGTCTACACGCTGCGCGAGCACATCCACTATGTGCGCGCCAGGCTTCTCGCGCCCGCCGCGGCGGCGGCGGCGGAAACGCCCGCAAGCCCGCTGCCATAGGCCCGCCGCCATCGGGCAGTCACAGCCGCGCCGGCAACGCCCTGCCTGCCACCAGCTGCGCCGGCCGCATTTCGAAACGCCCGCTTTCTGTTATTTTCCCCCCTCACCCTCGACTTGAACGCCGCCATGGATCACCCCGCGCCGCAAGCCATTCTCCTGGGCGACTACGCCGCCCCGCCCTACCTGGTTGACACCGTCGACCTGCGCTTCGACCTCGACCCCGATGCCACCCTGGTGACCTCCCGCCTGGCGGTGCGCCGCAATCCGGCGCATCCCGGCGCGGCAGCCATGCCTCTGGACGGACGCGACCTCGAGCTCGTGTCGGTCAAGGTCAACGGGCGCCCGCTCACCGCCGGCGAATATGCCCGTGATGCCGATTCGATCACCCTGCCCGATCTTGGCGAGGCTGCCACCATCGAGGTGGTCACGCGCATCCGGCCGGCGAAGAACCTCTCCTTCATGGGCCTATACTGCTCGAACGGCAATTTCTTCACCCAGTGCGAGGCCGAGGGTTTTCGCAAGATCACCTACTTCCCCGACCGCCCGGACGTGATGGCCAGGTACACCGTGACTGTCGCCGGCAATCGCGACACCCTGCCGGCGTTGCTGTCGAACGGCAATTGCGTCGCGCGCCGCGAGCTGGCCGACGGCCGCCACGAAGCCACCTGGGTGGACCCGTTCGCGAAACCCTCCTACCTGTTCGCCCTGGTGGCCGGCCGCTTCGCCTGTCACGAAGACACAATCAAGACCCGCTCGGGCAAGAAGAAGCTGCTGCAGATCTACGTCGAGCCGAGGGACGCCGACAAGACCGCCCATGCGATGGAGTCGCTCAAGAAGTCGATCCGCTGGGACGAGCAGCGCTTCGGCCTGGAACTCGACCTCGACCAGTACATGATCGTCGCCGTCGGCGACTTCAACATGGGCGCGATGGAGAACAAGGGGCTCAACGTCTTCAACACCAAGTACGTGCTGGCCAACCAGGCCACCGCGACCGATGCCGATTACGACGGCATCGAATCGGTGATCGCGCACGAGTACTTCCACAACTGGACCGGCAACCGCGTCACCTGCCGCGACTGGTTCCAGCTTTCCCTCAAGGAAGGCTTGACAGTGTTCCGCGACCAGGAATTCTCCATGGACATGACCGGCACCGCCTCGGGCCGCGCGGTGCGCCGCATCGGCGACGTGCGGGTCTTGCGCAGCGCGCAGTTTCCCGAGGATGCCGGCCCGATGGCCCATCCGGTGCGGCCGGATTCGTACATCGAGATCAACAATTTCTACACAGTCACGATCTACGAAAAAGGCGCCGAGGTCGTGCGCATGTACCAGACCATGTTCGGACGCACGGGCTTCCGCAAGGGCATGGACCTGTACTTCAAGCGCCATGACGGGCAGGCCGTGACCTGCGACGATTTCTTCGCCGCCATGGCCGATGCCAACGCGGGCCTGCTCTCGCCCGCCGAACGCGCGCAATGGTTCAACTGGTACGGCCAGGCCGGCACGCCGCGCCTGACGGTCACCGACCATTACGACGCCCGTGCGCGCACCTACACCCTGCGGATGCGGCAGAGTTGCCCGCCCACACCGGGCCAGGACAGCAAGAAACCCTTCGTGATCCCCGTGTCGCTCGGCCTCGTCGGTCGCAAGGGCGCGGCGCTGGACCTGCGCCTGGCCGGCGAGACACGCTCGCGCGGCGTCGAGACGACCCTGCTGGCCTCCGGCAGCGAGAACGTGTTCACCTTCGAAGGCGTCGCGGAACGGCCGGTGCCATCGCTGCTGCGCGGCTTTTCCGCCCCGGTGATCCTCGATTACGCCTACAGCGATGCCGCGCTCACCCACCTGCTGGCACATGACAGCGACCCGTTCAACCGCTGGGAGGCCGGCCAGCGGCTCTACCTGCGCCTATTGACCGGCCTGGCGCGCAAGGCGGCGGCCGGCGAAACCCTGGCCCTGCCGCCGGCGGTGGCGGCCGCGTTCAAGCACATCCTCGCGGACGCCTCGCTTGACGCCGCGTTCAAGGCCGAAGCGCTGGCATTGCCCAGCGAGACCTACATCGCCGAGCAGTTCGACGTGGTCGACCCGCGCGCCATCCATGTGGCCCGGGTGTTCGCGCGGCGCGCCCTGGCGCGCGCCGCCGGCCGCGAACTGCGCGGCGCCTATGCGGCCAATGCGGTGCGCGGGCGCTATTCGCCGGACCCGAAGTCGGCCGGCAAGCGCAGCCTGCAGGGCACCGCGTTGAGCTACCTGCTGGAGCAGAACGACGCCGACATGCACCGCACCGCCTTCAACGCCTTCCACGCGGCCACCAACATGACCGACCGCATGAACGCGCTCGGCGCCCTGATGCTCACGGACTCACCGGAGCGCACCGAGGCGCTGGAAGCCTTTCACGCCATGTTCAAGGACGACGCGCTGGTCATGGACAAATGGCTGGCGCTGCAGTCCGGCGCCCGCCTCGGCGCGGCCGGCACCTCGACGCTGGAAACCGTGCGGCACCTGATGACCCATCCGGTGTTCTCGATCAAGAACCCGAACAAGGCGCGCGCGCTGATCGGCACCTTCTGCCACGCAAACCCCGCCTGCTTCCATGCCGACGACGGCAGCGGCTACGACTTCTGGATGGAACGCGTGCTCGAAATCGACGGCTTCAATCCGCAGGTGGCCGCGCGCCTGGCGCGCGCCGCTTCGTCCTGGAAAAAACTCGAACCGGTGCGCCGCAAGATGCTGCAGGACCGGCTGTCCTCCATCGCCGCTTCGCCCGCGCTTTCCAAGGACACCCGCGAAGTCGTGCAAAAGACTCTCGCATGATCGCCAAGGTTCTGGCCAATGCCAGCGTCAAGCGGGTGCAGGCCGCGCTCGCCGAAGCCGGCATCTCTGCCGACATCATCGTGACCGAGGAGGCCACGCCATCTTCCCAGGCCGCCGCAGCGAAGCATGGCTGTGACGTTGCGCAAATCGCCAAGTCGGTGATCTTCCGTGCCATGCAGTCCGACAGCGTGGTGCTGGTGATCACCAGCGGCGCCAACCGGGTGGACGAGTCGCTGGTGGTCGCCGCCATCGGCGAGCCGATCGGCCGCGCGGACGCCGCCTACGTCAAGGCGCGCACCGGCTTCTCGATCGGCGGGGTCGCGCCGATCGGCCACCTGACACCGCCGATCACGCTGTTCGACGAAACCCTGATCGGCTTCGACGTCATCTATCCCGCCGCAGGCCATCCACACACCGGGTTCGCCGTGGCGCCGCTCGCCCTCGTCCGGGCAGCCGGCGCCCGCGTGCTGCGGGTCTGCTGAAGGCCGCGCATGCCCGGCCGGGACCATGGCCGCCCGATGGCGTGCTACAACCGTTCTGCGAACGCACGGCTCGACGAATCGGCCGCCGGTGCGCGCCATCGGCGGCCACCCTCCTTCCTCCGGAAAACCCTTCCCTCATGCCACTGAACATCCTCGTCCTCGGCGCCGGCGCCACCGGCGGATACTTCGGCGGCCGCCTCGCGCAGGCGGCCCATCTCGGCAAGACCGACACCAAGGTCACCTTCCTGGTGCGCCCGAAGCGGGCCGATGCCTTGCGTGCCGGCGGCCTCAGTATCGAAAGCCCGCAGGGCGGCTTCAACATTCCGGTACGTACCGTGCTGCATACCGAACTCGAACCCGAATACGACCTGGTGCTGCTTTCCTGCAAGGCCTACGACCTCGAATCGTCGATCCTCTCCATCTACCCCGGCATGCGGCCGGACACTTTCGTGCTGCCGGTCTTGAACGGCCTCGCCCACTTCGAACGCCTGGACCGCGAGTTCGGGGCGCACCGGGTGCTGGGCGGCTGCTGCCACATCGCCGGCAACCTGACCCCCGCGGGCGTGGTGCGCCAGATGACCGACCTGCAACGCATCACCTTCGGCCTGCGCGCGGAGAACGGCGCCAACGCCAAGCCGGTACTCGATGCGCTGGCCGAGGCGTTCAAGCAGACCCCGATCGACGTACGCCACACCGACAAGGTGGTGTTGGAGATCTGGGAAAAGTATGTGCTGCTCGCCACCCTGGCCGGCATGACCTGCCTGATGCGCGGCGCGGTCGGCGACATCATGGCCAGCGATGATGGCGAGACACTGATGCTGCGCATGCTGGCCGAATGCACCGCGGCGGCGCAACACGCCGGCCATGCGCCCCGCCCCAACGTGCTCGAGGGCACGGCCAGGATGCTCACCACGCGCGGTTCGATCTTCAGCGCCTCGATGCAGCGCGACCTCGAATCCGGCGGCAGGACCGAGGGTGCGCATATCGTGGGCGACATGCTCGCCCGCGCGCGCGCCGCCGGCAGCGACGCCACGCTTCTGGGCATCGCCTGGGCACACCTGCAAACCCGCGAGGCCCGGCTCACACGCGAAAACCAGGCAGCCTGAGATGCCCCGCATCGCCTCGCTGCACCTGTATCCGCTCAAGAGTTGCCGCGGCATCGCGCTCGATGCGGCGGTGCTGGGACGCGCGGGCCTCGAGTACGGTGGCGCCGCTGATCGCGAATGGATGGTGGTCGATCTCCGGGGCCGGTTCCTGACCCAGCGCGAGGCGCCGCGCATGGCGCTGATCACCCCTGCGCTCGAAGGTACGTCGCTGGTGCTGTGCGCGCCCGGCATGCAGGCCTTGCACGTGCCGCTCGACATCGCCTTCGGTCGCAACGCCACGCTCGATGTGCAGGTCTGGAACCACGCCTGCCGCGCGTTCGACGAAGGCGATGAGGCCGCGCGGTGGCTATCGCAGTTCCTCTCAAGGCCGCTACGCCTGGCGCGCTTCGACCCAGGCCACAAACGGGCCTCCAACCGCGAGCGCAGCGGCGGCGTCGAGGCGCTGAACCGGTTCTCCGACGGCTATCCGATGCTGCTGGTGTCGCGCGCGTCGCTCGCGGACCTCAATGACCGCCTGCTGGAAAACGGCCGCGAGGCTCTGCCGATGGACCGCTTCCGCCCGAACATCGTGATCGACGATGTCGGGCCCTTCGATGAAGACCGCTTCGTCTCGCTGACCGACGGGGAGGTGGTGCTCAAACCTGTCAAACCCTGCCCGCGCTGCCCGATCCCATCCATCGACCAGGCCACCGGCCTGCGCGGCGCGGACCCGCTCGACATCCTGGCGCGCTATCGCAACGACCCTGCGCTGGGCGTGATCTTCGGGCAGAACACCATCGCCGCCGGCGGCCTGGGCGCGAGACTCGCGGTAGGGCAGCGCTTCGTGGCGGAGTGGAACTTCTGAGCCAGGCCCCTCGCCCCGCCGACGGCGGCGGCATGTTGCTGGGATTCGCCGGGGTGCTGATCTTCAGCCTGACCCTGCCGCTCACGCGCGTCGCCGTCACGCACCTCGACCCGCTGTTCGTCGGTCTCGGCCGCTCGCTGGTAGCCGCGGTGTTCGCCGGCATCTATCTGTTGGCCATACGCGCGCCCTGGCCTGACCGCCGCCAGCTCCGGCATCTGGCCTTGAGTTCAGCTGGCGTCATCGTCGGCTTTCCCGCCTTGACCTCCTGGGCGATGCGCTATGTGCCGTCGGCGCATGGCGCGATCGTTGTCGGCCTTCTGCCGCTCGTGACTGCACTCATGGGCGCCTGGCTGCATCACGAACGCCCATCCGTGGGGTTCTGGATTGCCGCTGCCGTCGGTAGCGCACTGGTGGTGTCATTTGCAGTCTTTCATGGCGGCGGCAGCCTGCACCTGGCCGATCTTGCCCTGCTGGGCGCAGTGCTGCTGGGCGCCTTCGGCTACGCCCAGGGGGCGCTGGTCACACGCGAAATCGGCGGCCCCGAAACAATCAGCTGGTCGCTCATCATCAGCGCGCCATTCCTGGCGGTGCCGGTGGCCTATGCGGGACAACGCTGCGACTTTGCCGCCGCGACCGGCCTCGAATGGGCCGGGTTCGCCTATGTGGCCGTCATGAGCCAGTACATCGGCTTTTTCGCCTGGTACAAGGGGCTGGACCTGGGCGGGGTGGCGCGGGTATCGCAAGTGCAGCTGCTGCAGGTGTTCCTGACCATGGGCTTCGCCGCGCTGCTGCTGGGCGAGACGGTCACCCTCACGATGATCCTGTTCGCAGTCGCCGTGGTGGCGACTGTGGCGATCGGTCGACGCATGCCGGTGCGGCGTGCCTGAACACGCCCGCGCCCCGGCGTGCATTATTCAATTGCTGTTGCGGATCAGATCCGCCGCCTTCTCGCCGATCATGATGGTTGGCGCATTGGTGTTGCCGGAGACCACCTCCGGCATGACCGAAGCATCGGCCACGCGCAATCCGGCGACGCCGCGCACCCGCAACTGCAGGTCCACCACCGCCCCCGCGTCCGCCCCCATGCGGCAGGTGCCGACCGGGTGGTAGATGGTGTCGGCGCGCTCGCGGATGGCGCGCTCGACGCCGGCCTCGTCATTCGCGTCCAGGCCTTCCGTATAGAGTTCGCGGCCGGCGAAGGCAGCGAAGGCTGGCGCGTCGAGGATGCGGCGCATCACGCCGAAGGCGCGCACGAGCGTGGCCGCGTCCTCCGGATCGGAAAGGAAAGCGGGGTCGATCAGCGGCGCGACCCGCGCATCGGGCGAAGCCAGCCGCAGGCTGCCGCGCGAACGCGGATTGAGCACGCAGGCATGCAGCGAGTAGCCATGCCCGAGATGCATGGTGCGATTGTGGTTGTCCACCATGGCGATGACGAAATGCAATTGCACGTCGGGTTCGGCCAGATCCGCCCGGGTGCGCACGAAACCGCCGGCCTCGGCGAAGTTGGTGGTGACCATGCCGCGCCGCTCGCGCCGGTAGCGCCCGATCTCCGACAGCAGGCGCACGCCGCCACCCAGCGAAATGCCGTACAAATCCCTGGACGCATGGCGGCGGTTGATGACGTAGTCGATATGGTCATGCAGGTTGGCACCGACACCCGGTGCGTCCACCAGTGGAATGATGCCGTGCTCGAGAAGATGCGCCTTGGGACCGATTCCCGAGCACATCAGCAATTGCGGCGAGCGGAACGCGCCCGCGCACAGGATCACCTCGCGCGCCGCTCTGGCGGTCTCGAGCAGACCGTCGCGTCCGTAATCGACACCGGTCGCGCGGCCGCCGGAAATGCGCACCTTGAGCGCCTCGGCACCGGTCAGCACCGTGAGGTTCGGGCGCGCCATCGCCTGGTGCAAGTAGGCGCGCGCCGCGCTGCAGCGCTGGCCGTCCTTTTGCGTCACCTGGTAGGGCCCCACGCCGGCGGGGTGGCCAGTGTTGAAATCGTCGCTACGGCCGAACCCGCACTGGGCTGCGGCGTCGATGAAAACCTGGCAGAACGGATTGGGCGTGCGCAGATCGGCCACATTGAGCGGCCCGCCCCGGCCGTGCAGCGGCGCGTCGAACCGCTCGTTGTTCTCGGCCCTGAGGAACCAGGGCAGCACATCCTGCCATGACCAGCCGGCGCAGCCATGCCCGCCCTCGGCCACCGGCGCCGCCCAGCGGTCGTAGTCGGATGCGCGGCCGCGCAGGTAGATCATCGCGTTGATCGAAGACGAGCCGCCGAGGGTCTTGCCGCGCGGCTGGTAGCCGCGGCGGCCGTGCAGGCCCGGCTGGGGCACCGTCTCGTAGCCCCACACGTTGAGCTTGAGCGGCGCCATCACCGCGAAGCCGGCCGGCGCGCTGATGAGCGCGGACTCGTCGCGCGCGCCCGCCTCGAGCAGACAGACACGCGCCTGCGGGTCCTCCGAAAGCCGCGCGGCCAGCACGCAGCCCGCCGAGCCGCCGCCCACGATCACGTAGTCGAATTCCATTTCACGAGCCTTTCATACCGAATCAGGGTGCCGCCGCGCTCGCCTCCATGCGCGGCAGGTCTTGCGCACCGCCCATGCCCGCCGGTCCTGTCCAGCTGTCGAAGTCTAAGCCGAACCGGCCCCACTGCCGCGCGCAATCCGTGGAGAGACTTCTCTAGAAATGCGCTTGACCCCTGGGGATGGGCGCGACACGGATGCAAGCGGTCTTCGGTGCTTCTCCCATGGGTTTTCAGGCTTCCCCCCGTTTTCCGCCGGGCCCTGGCAAGCACCGCAGGCAGCCTTCCAGAAAGCCTGGCCACCGTGGCGGACCTCAACTTTCACGCCGCGCATCCGATAACCCGGGAGACCCCGCGCATCGGGTCGGAAAACCGACGGCGCGACCGATTTTCGGACCGTGGAAAGAGCCATGCTTCGCAAACCATTCATCGCCGTCTTCGCCGCGGGGACTGTTCTGGCATCTGCCGGCGCGCAAGCCGCCTGGCAGATCGTCGACATCAATGCGCGCGTGCAAACCGAGGTCGATCTCGCCAGCGCGAATCGCAAGGACGGGGTGGTCACCGGCTGGGTGCAGCATACCTATGCCAGGAAAGCCACCACCCAGACAGGCGCCTATTTCGTCTATCGCACCATGAAGGAGCAGGTCCGCCTGGACTGCTCGCAAAACACCCTCACGGTGCTGCTGCGCGGCTATTTCGACGACGACGGCAGCGAGATCGCCTCCATCAAGGGCACCGCCGAGCCGCGCGCGGTCATGCCCGACACGCCGGAGCAACGCGTGCTGGCGCGGCTGTGCAATCCGACCAACGACATTGCCAAGGCGCTGCGGGCCCGTGCCACGGTCCCCGCGACCAAGATCGCCACAGCCGGTGAAACCGATGCGCGCTTCATGGACGGCCCGGCGACGCAGGCGCGTGCCGGCATCATCCGCACGACGGCGGAAGCGCAGACGGCCGCCCCGGCCGCGGCCGCCATCACAAAGCCTGCGGAGAAAACGGAGGCAAAGCCCGCCGAAAAAAGCGCCGAGGCCATCAAGATAGACATCCGCCCTTCGCTCAAGGCTGAGGCCGAGAAGACCGCGGCCGCGATGGCGGCGGCGCAAGCCGCAATGGCGCCCAAGGAGGCGAAGAGCAAGGAGGCGCCCGCTAGGGACGCGCTCGCAGCAGCCCCCAGGCCGCCGGTGCGCGATGTGTCAAACCCGTATGAGGCGCGCGCCATGAAAGCGCGCGCCGGCGCACCCCTGCCCCCCGAGCCGCTGGCCCGGCCGCGCCTGGCCATGCTGTCCGATAGCGGCTCCCCCGCCGTACGCGCCGCCGCACCAGTCAGGGGGCGGGACGCCGCACCGCAGGCCGGCCACGGGCATGGCGTGCGCTGGGGCTACGAAGGCGACTCGGCGCCCTATCGATGGGGTGACCTGCATCCCGAATACGCGATGTGCAAGCAGGGACTGCGCCAATCACCGATCGACATCCGCAACCCGGTCATCGGCGAGGTCGAACCGATCCGCTTCCATTATGAGGACGTCGCGCTCAAGGTGACCAACAACGGCCACACCATCCAGGTGGACTACGCCCCCGGCAGCTTCATCCTGTTCGGCGGCAGCCGCTACGAACTGGTGCAATTCCATTTCCATTCGCCATCGGAGGAACGCATCAACGGCCGCGTGTTCGACATGGTGGCCCATCTGGTGCACCGCAGTCCCCAGGGCCGCATCGCGATGGTGGCGGTCCTGCTCACCGTCGGCGCCGAACAGCCGATGCTGCAGCAGGTATGGAACGCCATGCCGGGTACGCGCGACCGCACCCGCGAACGCCTCGACGTCACCATCAATGCTTCCCAGTTGCTGCCCGCGGACCGCACCCACTACAGCTACATGGGGTCGCTGACCACGCCGCCGTGCACCGAGGGTGTGCAGTGGCTGGTGATGAAAACACCGGTTGAGATCTCACGCGAGCAACTGGCCCACTTCACCGCGCTGTATCCGATGAACGCGCGCCCCCTGCAGGCGCACAACGACCGCTTAATCAAGATCGGCAAGTGACAAACGGCACGCGGGCCCGACAGCCCCGCGATATCGGCCGGCAACGGGGCTCGCAGGCTCCGCCGGCGTGAATGCCAGCACCGGTTTGTTCTCCTCTGGCAGTTCTTGCGGCAGGGCGTTCGCGCCCTGCCGTCTTATTTTGCGGCCCGCAATGCAGCATGCATTCCGCTTTCAGCCGCGCATCGACCGCGCTAAACTGTTTATCATTGTTTAAATTAACCGGCCTCGGGCCGGAAAAGGCGGAGACAATGAAAGACTATCTGGTCGGTGTCGATATCGGCGGCACCTTCACGGACTGCGTGGTTCTCGACCCCGCCGGCACGATCACGGCGACCAAATCGCCTTCGACGCCGGGCAACTTCGCGCAAGGCATGATCGACGCACTCAAGGTCGCGGCCGAGCGTCTCGGGCTCGGTTTCGGCGAATTCTGCGGCCGCATCCGCGTATTGACCCACGGCACCACGGTGGGCACCAATGCGCTGATCCAGCGCAAGGGCGCCAAGGTCGGCCTCATCACCACCCGCGGCATCGAGGACGCCATCCACATCATGCGCGGCTCGCGCGGCATCCATTCGCGCGACCTCGACCGCCTGGTGCATTTTCCGGAAAGCCAGAAACCGGTGCCTATCGTACCCAAGCGCCTCATCGAGGGCGTGTCCGAGCGCGTCGACTGCTTCGGCGAGGTGGTGGTGCCGCTCAACGAGGACGAGGTGCGCGCCGCCGTGAAGAAGCTGCTCGCCGAGGGTGTGGAAGCCATCGGCGTGTGCTTCCTGTGGTCGTTCAAGCACAAGGCGCATGAGCACCGGGTCAAGGCCATCATCGCCGAGATGGCTCCGCAGCTGTTCGTCTCCTGCTCGGTGGACATCGCGCCCAAGTGGGGCGAGTACGAGCGCACCACCGCCACAGCGCTCAACGCCTACATCGGTCCGGTGATGGCGCGCTACCTGCAGAACCTGGACGCGCAGCTCAAACAGGCGGGCTACCGGCAGCCCCTGCAGATCACGCAATGCGGCGGTGGCTCGATTCCGCTCGACCGCGCGCTCGAGGCGCCGCTGCTGACCCTGGATTCCGGCCCGGTGTCGGGCGTGACCGGGTCGCTGTTCCTGGGCAAGCTGATGAACACGCCCAACATCATCACCACGGACATGGGCGGCACCTCCTTCGACGTGGGTATCATTTTCGAGCACCAGCCGGCCTATTCCTTCGTGGCCGATGTCGCGCAGTACGAGTACTTCCTGCCCAAGGTGGACATCCAGGCCATCGGCGCCGGCGGCGGCTCGATGGCGCGCGTGGACCCGGCTACCCGCACCCTGCATGTCGGCCCGCAAAGCGCCGGCGCGGCGCCGGGCCCCGTGTGCTACGGGCGCGGCGGCACCGTGCCCACCGTGACCGATGCCGATGTGGTGCTGGGCTACATCGACCCGGACAATTTCCTCGGCGGGCGCATCAAGCTCGACCGCAAGGCCGCCACCGCGGCGATTGCGGCGCAGGCCAAGCAGCTAGGCCTGTCGCTGATGGAAACCGCGGCCGGCATCGCGCGGATCGCCGAATTCAAGATGGCCGACATCATCCGCAAGACCACGGTACAAAAGGGCTTCGACCCGCGCGACTTCGTGCTCTACGCATTCGGCGGCGCCGGTCCGGTGCATGCCAGCGTGTTCGGCGCGGAACTGGGCGTCAAGAAAGTGGTGATTCCCTTGCGCCACATCGCCTCCACCTGGTGCGCGCTCGGCGCGGCCTCCGCCGACATCCTGCATGTCTACGAGCAGGTCGACATCCAGGTCACGCCCTTCGATGTGTCGCGGGTGAACCGCATCCTAGCGGACCTCGAAGCGCAGGCGCAGGCGCGCATGGACAAGGACGGGATCGCGAAAAACCGCCGCAAGTACACCTTCTCGATCGACATGCGCCACAAGGGGCAGATCAACGAAGTGGAGGTGCAATTGCCCGAAGGCAGGCTTTCGGAGAAGATGCTCGATTCGCTGCGCGAGCGTTTCTACCTGCGCTATGAGCAGCTCTACGGCCATGGCTCCTCCTACCGCAACGCCCGGCTCGAACTGGTGACGATGCGCCTGCGCGCCAGCGCCGAGACGCCGCGGCCGAAGCTGGCGAAGGCGCGCTCGCTGACCGCCGCCGTGCCGGTGGCGGCCAAGCGGGCGCCGCGCGAGATCTACTGGGCCGAACTCAAGAAGGCGCGCAAGACGCCCATCTTCGACGGCGCCAAGCTCAAGCCCGGCAACCGCATACCGGGTCCGGCGATCGTCGAAACCACCGACACCACCGTGGTGATCCATCCGCGCCGCACGCTGAAGGTGGATGCCTTCGGCAACTTCGAAATCCTGTTCGCCGCCTGAAGGGAACACCGAAATGACCAAGATCAGCGACATCGCGCCCGAAAAGCTCGACGGCAAGAACATGGGCTACGTTCCGCCCAGGAAACTTCGCATCTCCAGGAAGCTCAAGCTGCATACCCGGAGCGGCAGGAAGATCGACCCCATCACCTTCGAGGTGATCCGCCACGCCCTGTGGCACGTCAACGAGGAGCATGGCGCGACCATCCAGCGGGTCTCGGGTTCGCCGGTGGCCATGTACGCGCTCGACCTCAATCCGTCGATCCTCACCGAGGACGGCGAGTTCGTCTATTTCGGCCCCTACATGCAGTACATGTCGGGAGTGACCGACACCCAGGTGAAATGGATCCTGGAGAACCGCGGCGACAACCCCGGCATCCGCGATGGCGACATGTTCCTCGCCAACGACCCGTGGGTGGGCGCGGCACACCAGCAGGACGTCATGCTGATCTGCCCGGTATTCTGGAAAGGCGAGCTGTTCTGCTGGGTCACCAACTGCCTGCACCAGTACGACATCGGCGGCATCACGCCCTCCTCCTTCTGCCCCTCGGCCGAAAACGCCTATGAGGAAGGCATCTGCATCCCGCCGGTGAAGATCATCGAGAACAACGAGATCCGCCGCGACATCGAGGAGCTCTACCTGCGCGCCTCGCGCAAGCCCGACGCGGTGGCGCTGGATTTCCGCGCCCAGCTGGCCGGCAACATCGCCGCGCGCGACCGCATCCTGGCGCTGATCCGCAAGTACGGCCCGGACGAGGTCAAGGGCGTCATGAAGCGCGTGATCGACAACGCCGAGAAGGCCTTCCTCGAGAAGCTCGACCGCCTGCCCGACGGCGTATGGCGCGACCGCACCTACATCGAGTGCTGCCGCCCGGGCGACCGCCGCACGCACCGGGTCTGCCTCACCCTGCGCAAGGAAGGGCGCAAGCTGATTTTCGAAAACGACGGCACCGCGCCGCAGGACGGGGCGATGAACGCCACCTTCTCGGGCTGGCGCGGGTCCCTCATGGTGGCGCTCAACCAGCTGATGTGCTGGGACCAGTACTTCTGCGTCGGCGGCGCGCTGCGCCATGTCGAGTTCAACCCCACGCCCGGCACCATCAACTGCGCGAATTTCCCCGCCTCGGTGTCGACCGCGCCGATCCAGTCGATGGAGATCTCGCTCTACCCCACCTACAACGTGCTCTCCAAGATGCTGTACTGCGATCCGCAGATGCGCCGCGACATCATGTGCATCGGCGGCACCAGCCAGTGGCCGGGCACCCTGTTCCGCGGCACCAACCAGTGGGGCGAGTACTACGGCTACGTGCTGATCGACCCGATCGGCGGCGCCATCGGCGCCTTCGCGCAGGGCGACGGCATCAACACCGGCGGCCAGTCGCGCACCCCGATCTGCAAGCTGCCCAACATCGAGCACACCGAGCAGGACTTCCCGCTCCTGATCCTGTATCGCAAGGAGATGGTCGACTCCGGCGGCGCCGGCAAATGGCGCGGCGGCCTGTCGGCGGAAACCTGCTTCATCCCGCATCGCACACCCTTCATCACCCAGGACACCACATCCTCGGGCAACGCCGTGCCCACCTCGACCGGCATGATGGGCGGCTATCCGGCTACGGTAAATACCTACAAGTTCGTCCGCGACACGGACATCCTCGACCGGTTTGCGCGCAATTCGGTGCCTGCCGATATCGACGATGTGAAGGGCCGGCCTGAAGACCTGCAGCTGCGCCAGATGAATTTCCGCCAGAACCCCACCGACGTGTATGCGGTGATGTGGAGCGCCGGCGGCGGTTTCGGCGACCCGTTCGAACGCGACCCGCAGCATGTGGCAGACGACTTCGAGGCGCGCGCCGTCTCGCGCGAGGCGGCGCGCGACATCTATGGTGTGGTGCTCGACGCCGACGGCCGGGCCGACATGGTCGCCACCGAGGCGCTGCGCACCCGCCGCCGCGCGGCGCGGGTGAAGACCGGCGCGAAGGTGGCACGCCTGTCCGGCGAACGCCTGGCGCTCCTCACCGACAACCTCGCCATCAAGCGCAGCCGCGGCAAGGCCCATGCCTGCTGCGCCAAGTGCGATGCCGACCTGGGGCCGGTGCGCGGCAACTACAAGGAGCGCTGCGTGATGGAGGAGCAGGAGGTCACCGCCGCCAACCCGCATATCGGCGACTACAAGCGCTACATCGACGAGCGGCCGGTATGGCGGCAGTTCTTCTGTCCGGGCTGCGGCAGCCTGATCGAGAACGAAGTGGCCAAGGCGGGCGACCCGGTGCTGGCGGATATCGAGGTGGACTGGCCCGCTTGAGATGGCGCGGGCGCGCCCGGTTTAATGGGTCGCGTCTTCGAAAGCCTCGCCGTTGCGCCGCTGAAAATGCGCCCGGAGGGATGGCCGGATGTCGAACGCGCCGGGCGCCAAAAATGGCGCATCTGCACTCCCATTGCGGGCATCGGGGTGCGGTGGGCGCGGCGCGCAGCCGCTACGCCCGTCCTCGCTCCTGCCGAGGACGACGCGCGGCGTTCAGCGCGGTCGCGCCGGCTGATTGATGACGTTGACCTTGCGGCCGGCGAAGAAGTCCGCGGCGCTCCGAAAGGCCTCGCCGAAATACAGTTCGAAGGTCGCGCGGTCGGCCCAGGCGAGATGCGGCATGCACACCACGTTGGGCATTTTCAAGAGCGGATGGTCGCCGCCGGTCACCGGCTCCTGCTCGTAGACATCCACCGCCGCGTAGCCCGGCCGGCCGGCGCGCAGGGCCGCTTCCAGCGCACCGCTCTCGATCAGCTGCGCGCGCGAGGTGTTGACCAGGAGCGCGGTGGGCCTCATGCGTGCCAGGTCGGCTGCGGTGACGATGCCGCGCGTCTGCGCCGACAGGCGCACATGCAGCGACACGACGTCCGATTGCTCGAAAAAAGCCTCGCGCGATGCGGCGAATTCATAACCCAGCCGCTCGGCGCCGGCGCGCGAGCCATCGCGCCCCCACACCAGTACACGCATGCCGAACGCCGGGCCGACGCGGGCCACCAGTTGCCCGATGGTGCCCAGGCCCAAGATGCCCAGGGTCGAGCCTGCGAGCCGGTGCGACAGGGTGGCCGGCCATTCGCCCCGGCGCATGCGGTCGGCCTCCAGCACCACGTTGCGGCGCGTAGCGAGGATCAGGGCCCAGGTCATTTCCGCAGGCGCGATCGGCGACGCCTGCGTACCCGCGCACACCGTGATGCCCAGTTCGTTGCAGGCCGCAAGATCGATGGTGTGGGCGCTGCGCCCGACCTGGCTGATGAGCTTGAGCCGCGGCAGCTGCTCGAGAAGCGCGCGTGGAAACTCGCTGCGCTCGCGCACCGCCACCACCGCGTCGGCATCGCGCAGCATCTCCACGAAATGCGCTTGGTCGCGCGCCGGCTCGCGGTGCCGCACCACCTCGTGACCGGCCAGCGCCGCGAAGCAGTCCAGGGTGTGCAGGCAGTCCTGGTAATCGTCGGGGATGACAATGCGCATCGTTGTTGTCTCTACCGGCTAAGGACCCTACTAATCGGCCTTGATGCCCGCATCGCGCACCAGCTTGGCCATGCGCGCGCGTTCGCGCGCGATGAGCTGCGCGAATTCCTCCGGGGTGCCGGTCTGGGTCTCGAACCCGACGCCGGCCAGTTTGTCGCGCACGTCCGGCGCGTTGACGGCCCGGATGACATCCGCGTTCAGGCGCGCCACGATGTCACGCGGCGTGCCGGCCGGGGCGAGGTAGCCGACCCAGGCGGTGTAGTAGTAGCCGGGCACGCCGGCCTCTTCGACCGTCGGCACTTCGGGCGCGGCCGGCGAGCGGCTTGCGCTGGCAATCGCCAGCGCGCGCAGCCGGCCCGAGCGCACATGCGGCAGCGCGCCCGGCGTGCCGGCGAACATCACCGGAATCTGTCCGCCGACCACGTCGGTGAGGGCCGGGCCGACGCCCTTGTAGGGCACATGGGTCAAGCGCACGCCCGTCATGGACATGAGGATTTCCATCGGAATGTGCTGCGCGCTGCCGTTGCCGCCGGAGCCGTAGTTGAGTTCGCCCTTGCGCTCGCGCGCCAGCGCAAGAAGCTCGCGGACCGACCTGACCGGGCTGGCCGCAGGCACCACCAGCAGAAGCGAGTTCGAACCGATCAGGGTCACGGGCTCGTAATCGCGCCCCGGGTCATAGGGCAGCCGGGGCTGCAGCGCCGGGTTCATGGCCAGCGCGGCGTCGTTGCCGAGCACCAGGGTGTAGCCGTCGGCCGGCGCCTTGGCGGCCGCCTCCATGCCGATGATGCTGTTGGCGCCCGGCCGGTTGTCGGCCAGCACCTGCTGGCCCCACATCTCCGACAGCTTCTGCCCGATCACGCGGGCGTTCACGTCGATGGCGCTGCCGGCGGTGAACGGCACGATCACCCTGATCGGCCTGGACGGGAATTGCGCCGATGCGGCCGCGGCCCACGCGGCGCAGGAAAACGCGAACAAAAAACGCAGCAGGAACATCGACAATACCTCCTCGTTGGCGCGCCAGAGTATAGCGGGCGGGTTCGGCGGCGGTCGCGCCTAACGTGCAGACCCTGCTGACAGCCCGGTGTGCGCCGGAGCGCGGTTTCGGTTGAACCTTTGGCCGCAAACGCGCACTAAGGCAAATGTCCGGCCCGCCTGCGGCGGCTATTGAACATCAACTTCTTGTGGAGAAACCTGTGAAACATTTGCTGCCAGCGCTGTTAGTTTCCTTCATGGTCTCCGGCGCCCATGCCGCTGACGCCAGTTGCACCGCGCAGGCGGGCGAAAAGAAGCTCGCCGGCGCCGCCAAGAGCAGCTTCATGAAGAAATGCGAGGCCGATGCGAAAGCCGCATGTGAAAAGGCGGCGGATGACAAGAAACTCGCCGGCGCCGCGCGGAACGCCAACCTCAAGAAATGCCTTGCCGACGCGGTCGGACCATAGTGTTACGGCTGGTGCCCGGAGCCGGAATCGAACCGGCATGACCTCGCGGTCGGCAGATTTTGAGTCTGCTGCGTCTACCGATTTCGCCACCCGGGCTAAGGGGGATACGCCTCTTCACAGAGGGTAAACGAGCGGTGCGGATTATAGCGCGAAGCTTACAATCCGGCCCGATGAGCGCCCACCCTTACACCATAGACGATTTCGATTTCGCGCTACCCGCGGAACTGATCGCCCAATTCCCGGCAGCCGAACGCGCCGCCAGCCGCCTGCTGGTGCCGGAGGACGCCGCCATGCGCGATGGGACCTTCCGCGACCTGCCCGGGCTGCTGGCACCGGGCGACCTGCTGGTGGTCAACCAGACGCGCGTGGTCAAGGCGCGCCTGTTCGGTACCAAGGACTCGGGCGGCAAGGTGGAACTGCTGATCGAGCGGGTGCTCGAACCGCGACTGGCGCTGGCACACATACGCGCCAGCCACGCGCCCAAGCCCGGCGCGCGCATCCTCCTGGCCGGCGATGCGGTGGTCGAGGTGGTGGAAAAGCGCGCTGGCCTGACGCTGCTGCGCCTGTTGTCGCCCGGTTCGGTGTTCGACCTGATGGAGGCGCACGGTGCCCTGCCGCTGCCGCCCTACATCGA
>CANGUJ010000020.1 GCA_947456845.1 Burkholderiales bacterium
ATGCGCGCTGACGCTGCTTCTGGCCTGGCGGCGGCGCGCGCAGCCAGATCGCGCGCTAGCCTGACCGCGCTGGCAAGGCTGCCGGGATCTGCGCGCGCGGCGCCGGCCGACGAGCCCGCCAGGTCCAGCGCGGTACCGTGATCGACCGACGTGCGGATGAGCGGCAGGCCGAGCGTGATGTTGATGCCCTCTCCGAAGGTCGCGTACTTGAGAACCGGCAAGCCCTGGTCGTGGTACATCACCAGCACCGCGTCGGCCTGCCGCAGCAGGCGCGGCGTGAACAGTGTGTCCGCCGGCAAGGGTCCCGTGAGCGAAAAACCGCGCCGGCGAAGGGCTGCAAGCGCCGGGCCGATGACCTCGATTTCCTCCAGCCCCATGTGCCCTGATTCACCTGCATGAGGGTTGAGGCCGGCCACCAGCACCCGCGGCCGCGCGATGCCGAAGCGCAACTTGAGATCCTTGACGAGGATTTCGATGGTACGCGTGAGGCCGGGCATGGTGATCGCGTCGGCGACCCCACGCAGCGCGAGGTGCGTGGTTGCGAGCGCCACACGCAACATAGGGCGGCCGCCCGCCAGCATCATCACCACCTGAGGCGTGGCGGTGCGCTCGGCCAGATACTCGGTGTGCCCCGTGAACACGATGCCCGCGTCGTTGATCACCCCCTTGTGCACCGGCGCGGTAGACATCGCGGCAAACCGCCGATCCATGCATCCCGTGACGGCCGCATCCAGCGTCGCCAGGACATAGGCTGCATTTGCGGTATCGAGCCTGCCCGGTCGCTCGGTGCGCCCGAGTGGGACATGCACGATGGACACGCCCGCCCGCAGCGAGGCGCCCGGTGCAACGACCGGTAGCTGCAGCGCCAAACCCAAGCGGCGTGCGCGCCGCGCCAGCATGTCCGCATCGCCGATGAGGGCGATCCGCGCAAGCCGGCGGGTCGCTGCGCGCACCGCCAGCATCACGCTGATGTCGGGGCCGATCCCCGCGGGTTCGCCCGTGGTGACCGCGATGACCGGCCGCGCGCCTGCGGCCCCGGATCGGTCGACTGCCATGGGCATGGCCGATCGCATCAGCGATCGTCGAGCCGTATCTCGACAAACGCCCTATCTCGCAACTGCCGCAGCCATTCCTGGTAAGCCTCGTCCGCCTTGCGTTCGCGCAGGGCTTGGCGCGCCGCCTGCCGCTGGCGCTCCTTGCTGACGTCCTCGCTGCGCCGCTCGAGCACCTGGATCAGATGCCAGCCGAACTGGGTTTGCACCGGCGCGCTCAATTCCCCGGGCTTGAGCCCATTCATGGTCTTTTCAAACTCCGGCACGGTGTCGCCGGGATAGATCCACCCCAGGTCTCCTCCCTTGGAGGCGCTGCCGTCGTTCGAATGAAGGCGCGCGAGATCGGCGAAGTCGGCTGCCTTGTTTTCGAGCCGCTCGCGCAGATCCGCCAGGCGTCGACGCGCCTGCTCCTGGGATACAAGTTCGTTGGTGCGGATGAGGATATGCCTGACACGCGTCTGGGTCACCGGTGCACGGGTCTCGCCGCCGCGCCGTCCGACCACGCGCAGAATATGAAAACCGTTCGCGCTCTTGACCACATCGCTGATCCCGCCTTCCCTGAGATTGACGACGGCGTCCAGGAACAGTTCCGGCAAGCGGTCAGCCGACCGGAACCCGAGAACGCCGCCGGCGAGCGCCTCGGGAGCGTCGGAAACGGCGGCCGACACCTGGGCGAAGTCCGCGCCCGCGCGCAGCTGCGCGAGCGCCGCATCGGCGCGCTTGCGCCGCTCTGCCAACTGCTCGGGCGTGGCATTCTCCGGCACCCTGACGAGGATCTGGGCCAGGTTGATCTCGACCGTTGCATCGCTGCGGGCGCTTTCGGACTGAACCATGAAATTATCGACCTCGCCCTCGCTGATGGTCACCCGGCCTTCGACCTCGCGCTCGCGCAGCCGGCTGAAAACGATGTCATTGCGCACGTCCTCGCGGAATTTTGCGAGTGGAATGCCGTCCTTTTCCAGGACGTCGCGAAACTGCGACATGGTCATGCGATTCTCTTCGGCGATACGCGCGATTGCGCGGTCGAGCTGCACATCGTCGACGCGGACGGCGTTCTCGCGCGCGAATTGCAGCTGCGCCCGGTCGACAATCAGGCGCTCAAGCACCTGACGTTCAAACACCTCTTCCGGTGGCGGGGTGACGCCCTGGCTGCGCAACTGCGTTGCCGCCAGGCGCACGCGCTCGGCCAATTCGCGCATCGTGATCACTTCGTCGTTGACAACGGCCACGATGCGGTCGCCCACCACGATACGCGAACGCGGCGCGGTGTTCGACAGCGTGGGCGAAATCCTGTCGACCTGCGCGATTGCCGGGACGGCGCCGGCGAGGACGATGATGGCGCATGACACGGCACAGAACCGGTCCATCAAGCATTGCGGGAGTTTCATTCGTAGTTGCCGAAAGTGCGCGGCACGGGTTCCTGGTTTTCGTTGAGTCTGGTGTAGCCCGGAATGTTGCGACGCAGGATTGTGAGGGGATTGGACCCGAGGCTGGACAATCCATTGAGCTCCAGCTGGAAAAAGATTCCGGTAGTAGCCCGCTGGCTGGCAGTGGCGAAACGCTGCAGCACCACCCGGGCCACCCAGCAATTGCCGTCGTACTCGATGCCGCCGAGCGATTCCACGATGCGCCCGTCGCGCAATGAATAGTTATAGCGCCCCACACCATACCATCCGCCGCCGAAATTCCATTGCGCGGCGACGTCGATCTGTTCGAGAAAGTCGCGCTGGTAGCGATAGGCCGCTGAAAGCGTCTTGCCGGGCTCCGGCATGTACCGCACCCCATGACTGATGCGCTCGATCGCGCGCTTGTTCGGACTGTACTGCAAAGTCGTGTCGTAGTTCACCTTGGGCAGGATTTCGCCGGAGAAGGACGCCAGCAGGTCGGAACTGCGCGTGGCGCGACCGGTCTCGCCGGGTAGGGTCACCCGCTGTTCGGTGAAGTAAAAGCGCTGCCCAAGGGTAAAGCGCACGCGTTCCCGTCCGTTGTTCTGGCTCAGCAGGCGCGTGGTGACCGCGGTAGTCACCTGATTGGCGTCGGCGATGCGATCAGTGCCGGAATACACGTTCTCCGAGAAAATCTGGGCGAAATTGAAAGCGGCCAGTCCGGTGTCGAAAATCGGAATGCCGGACTGCTCCCGCACCGGCGTACGCAAATAGAACATGCGCGGTTCCAGGGTTTGCGTGTAGCTCTGGCCGAAGTAGGACACCGGGCGCTCGAATGACAACCCGCCGTCCAGACTCATGACCGGCATGCTGCGGGTGAACGAATCCGGCGTGCCAGCCGCATTGTTCTTGAGCAGATAGGCAGTCCCGAGCCATGACACGCGCGGGATCAGATAGCCGCCCGGAGACAGCATGGGATAGCTGATGCTGGGCGTCACGTGCAGGCGGCTGCCTGTGACAAGCGTGGGGTGGGCAAAGCGGTTGTAGTCGGCGCCGAGACTGAGATCGAACCCGCCAACATCGTATCGCCTGGTGCCAAACACCAACTGCGGCAATCTGCTGTACGGCGAGACAACCGGGTTCAGCGGGTCCTGCAGGGTCTGATAGCTCAACGCCCGCGCATAGACAGAGTACCACTGGGAGGAGTACGTGAGGATGCCCTCGCGCGGCAGGAATGTCTGGGATGTCGCCGATATACGGTTCGACAGATCGGTAAAGTAAGTGTCGTCGGAAACGCGGCTTGCATTGAGGTAGCCTGTCAAGCCCGGCATGAATGTCTGGGTGTGCAGGATCGAGAAGCCGCTCCGCGTGGTCCTGGTCTGCTGGTCACCCGGCAACAGCTCGCCCCGGGCCTCGCCCCGGTAGTTCTCACCGAGATAACGCAGCGCAGCCGTGGTTTGCAGTCCGCGCTTGGTCATGTAGCGCGGCGTGATGGTCATGTCGCGATTGGGCGCGATATTCCAGTAATACGGGGTCTGGAACTCCTGGCCGTTCTGCACCGAACTCCCGAACGACGGCGCGAGAAAGCCCGACTTGCGCCGTTCATTGAGCGTGAACGACATTTGGCCTGGTATGCGCAAGATCTGCTGACCCTTGAAATACAGCCTGGCATCCGCGGCCTCGCCGACGTCCCGCCCGTAGTCAAGCTTCAATTCGCCGACCTGCATGTACCAATCGTCGTTACCGGGCCCGCAGGTGGTGTAGGTGGCGTCGCTTCCACGATAGGCATCCGGCCCGAGAAACTCCAGGCGGCTGGCCTTGCCGCGTGCGCGGTTGTTCGCCAGCAGGTACTCGGCCGAAAGAAAGTATCCGGTTCGGGCATCGAGCTTGAGTTTGAGCTCCGGGCCGGTGAAAAGGTCGCCGCTACGCACGATGCGCACGTTGCCAATGGCATGAAGCTCGTCATTGACGACGCTGTAGTCGATCGTGTCGGCCTTGATCACGCTGTCCTGCTTGCGCAACTGGGCATCGCCTTCGACGCGGGACGTGCGGCCGGTTTCGCCGGACAGGCGCATGCCCTCGACAAAGACCGGTAGTGCCCCCGCCTTCTCGCGCGCCGGCTTCAATTCGCGCTCGACCTTCAGTGCCAGCCGCTCGGGCACATGCACCGCGTGGCCCGCAGAGGCTTGGTTCCGGGCCGACGCCGATGGCGCAGCAAGAAACATGGCGACAAGCGCCACCATTGGCAACCGGCAATCTCGGAACGTCGACATGCGCTGAAGAAAAACAAACGCGCCCGAAACGGCGCGATCAGATGATTCCTATAAAATTCAACAAATTATAAGTCACCTGCCGTGCCGCTACCGGCCGGCAAAGGCGCCATTGGCAAGTTCCTGGCGCCCCCGCCAACTTACAAGCACACGCCAATTCTCGTGGACCGATCAGACTCCCTGCGCCTGTTCATCGAGCGCTGCTTTCCAGGCAGGCGCCCGACGATCGAACCCGCTTCCTCCGATGCCAGCTTCCGGCGTTATTTCCGGCTCGGTTTCGATGACGGCACCGCGTCGCAGATCGTCATGGATGCCCCGCCTGCCAAGGAGGATTGCCGACCGTTCATCCATGTGGCCGGCCTGCTGGAGACGGCGGGCCTGAATGTACCGCGCATCCTTGCCCGCGACCTGGAACAGGGGTTCCTATTGCTGCCGGACCTCGGATCGCAAACCTATCTTGCCGCGCTGCAAGCCGAACCCGGCCGCGCCGATGCGCTTTACGCGGACGCCATAGGCGCGCTGGTCGAGATGCAGTCCCGCACCGACGCTTCCTCGCTTGCGCCATATGACCGCGCCCTGTTGTTGCGGGAACTCGAATTGTTGCCGGAGTGGTACATCACCCGCCACCGTGGGTTCGGTATGACCGGCCGCCAGATCGCCGACCTGAAGCAGGCTTTCGAGGCTCTTCTGGCCGGCAACCTCGCCCAGCCGGCGGCGTTCGTCCACCGCGATTACCACTCCCGCAACCTGATGGTCGTGACGCCCGAAACCGGCAACGGCAGGAATCCGGGCATCCTGGATTTCCAGGACGCGGTACGCGGCCCCATCACCTACGATCTCGTGTCGCTGCTCAAGGACGCCTACATTGAATGGGAAGAAGAGCGGGTGCTCGAATGGGCCATCCGCTACTGGAAGGCCGCCGCCAACGCGGGGCTGCCGGTGGACCGCGATTTCGGCGCCTTCTATCGCGATTTCGAGTGGATGGGCCTGCAGCGCCACCTCAAGGTGCTCGGCATCTTCGCGCGGCTTTACCACCGCGACGGCAAGCGCCAGTATCTGGCTGATCTTCCCCTGGTGATGCGCCATACCCGCAAGACCTGCGAGCGCTACATCGCGTTCACCCCGCTGCTGCGCCTGTTCGACGCCATCGAAAACATCAGCCGGCCGGGCGGGTACACATTTTGAGCGCGCCAACGCCACCTCGCAGCGAGTTTGTCGGCGGCCTGTATGCCGTCGCACCGCTCGCGCTGGGCAGCATACCGTTCGGCCTGATCTACGGGGTACTGGCCGTCAAGGCAGGCCTGTCCCCGGAACTCGCCATTGCAGTCTCGGCCATCGTTTTCGCCGGCTCAGCCCAGTTCATGATCACTCAGCTGGTCACAGCGGGCACGCCGGGCCTGCTGATCGTGGTTTCGGTCATGACCATCAATCTGCGGCATGCGCTCTACTCCGCCGATCTGGCGCGCAAGCTCGCCCACCTGAGCCCGGCATGGAAATCGATCCTGGCCTATCTGCTCACCGACGAGGCGTACGCCGCTACGCTCGCCAGGTTTGCCGACCCGGCGCCAGCGCCGCACCGGCATTGGCACCTGCTGGGGGCCGGGCTCGGGTTGTGGCTGGTTTGGCAGGCAAGCAGCGTGGCGGGCGTGCTGCTGGGCGGCCGGATTCCTGCCGGCTGGTCGCTTGAGTTTGCCGGCACCCTGACCTTCATCGCCATCGTGGTCCCGCTGCTGCGCGACCGCGCAATCCTGGTCGCCATGGCTACGGCCGGACTGGTGGCGGTCGCCGCACACGCCTTTCCCTACAAGCTGGCCGTCATCGCAGCCGCGGCGGCGGGCATCGCCGCCGGACTGGCGCTCGACCCGCGAGGCGTGCGATGAGCCTGTGGGTGGTGATGCTGGCTGCCGGGGTGATGACTTTCGTCATCCGACTGTCATTCATCGGCACGGCGGGTCGATTCGACGCGTCCCCGTGGTTCGCCAGGGCGCTGCGCTTCGTACCGGCCGCCGCGCTGTCGGCCCTGGTGTGGCCCGACCTGGTGGTCATCGACGGCGCGCTTGCGCTCGCCCAACCGCGCCTGGTCGCCGGTCTGGTCGCAGCCGGGGTCGCCTGGCGCTCCCGCAACATCCTTCTGACCATCGGCTGCGGCATGCTATCGCTCTGGCTCATGCAATGGCTGCAGGTGTTCATGTGAGGGCGATGATCCTCGCAGCCGGCCGCGGTGAACGCATGCGGCCGCTCACCGACCACACGCCCAAACCCCTGTTGCGCGCCGGCGGGAAGTCGCTCATTGCATGGCACGTGGAGCGCCTGCGAGACGCCGGCTTCGGCGAAATCGTCATCAACCACGCCTGGCTGGGGCGGATGATCGAGTCTGCGCTCGGCGACGGCACGGCACTGGGCGTGCGGATCACCTATTCGCCCGAGTCGGAAGCCCTCGAAACCGCCGGCGGCATCGCGCACGCCCTGCCCTTGCTGGGCGGGGATCCGTTTCTGGTGGTCAACGGTGACATTCACTGCGATTACGACCTCGCACGTGCGTGCAGCGCGGCGCGCCGCATCGCGGCCGGGGCCATGGATGCGTGGCTGGTGCTGGTGAGCAATCCCTCACACCATGCGGCGGGGGATTTCACCCTCTCCGCAGGATGGGTTGGCGACGCGGCGGGCGCGCGCCTGACTTTCAGCGGCATCGGCATCTACAGTCCGGCCCTCTTCACAGGCGTCGCGCCCGGCACCCGCGCACGGTTGGCCCCGCTGCTCCGCGCAGCCATGGCCGCGCGGCGAGTGGGCGGGGAGTTTTTCGACGGCCGCTGGACCGACGTCGGCACCCCGCAACGCCTGCAAGAACTCGACGCCGAATTGCTGCGGCGGACGGGATACGGCCTACAATCCTCTTCATGAACACCCTCGACCCCTCCCCCTTCGCGGCACGGCGAGCGCGCCTGGCGGAGTCCATGCGGGCCGCCGGCGGCGGCATTGCCGTCATTCCGACCGCGCCGGAACGCGCACGCAATCGCGACACGCATTATCCATACCGGCATGACAGCTACGCATACTATGTGTCCGGTTTCACCGAGCCGGAAGCCGTCACGGTCATTTGCTGCGACGATACCGTGCGGTCAATGCTGTTCTGCCGCCCCAAACACGAGGAGCGCGAAATCTGGGACGGCTTCCGCCACGGACCGGATGCGGCGCGCGTCGCGTTCGCGTTCGACGAGGCCCATTCCATCGAGGAGTTCGATGCCCTGCTGCCCAAGCTTCTGGCCGGCGCGCCCAACGTGTTCTATTCGGTCGGCTTCGACGAGGCGTTCGACGCGCGCGTCACGCGGGCGCTCAATGCCGTGCGCAACATGGCACGTTCCGGCCTGTCCGCGCCGACCGCGATCCGCGATGTGCGCGCCATGCTCGATCCCATGCGGCTGGTCAAGGACGCCGGCGAAATCGCCATCATGCGCCGCGCCGCGGCCATCTCCACGGCGGCCCACAAGCGCGCCATGCATGCCGCCCGCCCCGGCCGCAACGAATACGAGATCGAGGCCGAAATCCTGCACGAGTTCCGCGCCGGCGGTTCCGAGTATCCCGCCTATACCTCCATCGTCGCAGGCGGCGCCAACGCGTGCGTGCTGCACTACGTTTCGAACAACGCGCCGCTCAAGGATGGCGACCTGCTGCTGATCGACGCGGGATGCGAGTTGCAGAGCTACGCCAGCGACATCACCCGCACGTTTCCCGTCAACGGCCGCTTCAGCGGCGCCCAGCGGGACCTGTATCAGCTTGTGCTGGCGGCCCAGGATGCCGCGGTGGCCGCCACCCGGCCCGGTACCGCGTACAACCTGCCGCATGAGGCCGCCGTAAAGGTGCTCGCCCAGGGCATGCTCGACCTGGGCCTGCTCACCGGCACGCTCGACGCCGCACTCGAGCTGGGCGACAAGCGGGAAGGCGGCTATTTCCGCTTCTACATGCACCGCACCGGGCACTGGCTCGGCCTCGACGTGCACGATGCGGGGGAATACAAGCGCGGCGAGCAATGGCTGCCGCTTGCCGCCGGCAACGTGGTCACCGTCGAGCCCGGTATCTATGTCCGTCCCGCCGCGGATGTACCCGAGCATTTCTGGAATATCGGCATACGCATCGAGGACGACGCGCTCGTGACCGAAAACGGTTGCGAACTCATCACCGCGGCCTGCCCGAAAACCATCGCCGACATCGAGGCCTGGATGCGGGCGTGATGCCATCCCGCCCGGACTTGCGCGTCGTGGTCGCCGGAGCGGGCCCGGTCGGACTCACTACCGCCATCGCCCTTGCCGCTGCCGGCATCCGCGTTCGGGTTCTCGACGCGAAACCCGCGTCCGCCCCGGTCGATGACTCGCGGACCGTTGCGCTCTCGCACGGCAGCCGCCTGATCCTCGAACGCCTCGGCGTCTGGGAAGGCATGCCGGCCACGCCGATCCGGCGCATCGAGATATCACAGCAGGGCGGCTTCGGGCGCACACGCATCGATGCGTCCGACCATGACATCGACGCGCTCGGGCATGTGGCCCGGCTGGCCGTGCTCGCCGCGGCGCTGGCGCGCAGCGCAACCGGCCGCGGCATCGAAATACGCCACGGCAGCAGAGTCCGCACGGTTGCCGGCGGCGGCGATGCGCGCTTCGAGGCCGATGGCGCGCCGCTTGACTGCGACCTGCTGATCCGTGCCGAAGGCACGCCTGACAGCCAGGCCGCAACCAAGGACTACGGACAGAGCGCGGTAGTCACCGAAGCATGGCCCGCCGCGCCACGCGATGCGTGCGCCTGGGAGCGGTTCACGCCGACCGGACCGCTGGCCCTGCTTCCGCTGGATGACGCATTCTCCGTCGTCTGGTGCATGCCGCCGGAGCGGGCGGCGCGTGTTTGCGCGATGCGCGATACCGAATTTCTCGCCGCGCTTGGCGAAGCCTCGCATTTCGCCCCGTATCGATGGCAACGCGCAGCCAGCCGGCGCGCCTACCCGCTGGCGCTGGTGCGCCGGCCGCCCGAGGCTGGCTTGCGCGAGGTGTGGATCGGCAATGCGGCGCAAACGCTCCATCCGGTGGCCGGACAAGGCCTCAACCTGGGGCTGCGCGATGCGTTTGAACTCTCGCTCGCACTGCGCGATGCGCCTCTTGAAGTGGCCCTGCCTGTGTGGCGTAAGCATCGCGATCTGGATCGCCGGGCCATGGTGCGCACCACCGACGCCTATGTTTCGCTGTTTTCCAATGACCTGTGTGCGCTGCGCGTCGCGCGCGGCGCCGGGCTGGCCGTCGTCGATACCGTGCCGGCATTGCGGCGCCTGGTGGCGCGCCGCATGATGTTCGGCAAGCGCTGACACGAGACCGCGTTCATCGTCCCGGGCTTGGGGTCGGCAGCCGCCCGGCTGCACGCAGCGGTACGCATTTTTCTGGGCGTATAATCCGCGCCCGCGCTCAAAAAATAAGCAAGCCCAATTGGGAAACACGTCGCCTTGAACATCGGTCCGCACACCCTGCCAAACAACCTGTTCGTGGCGCCCATGGCCGGCGTGACGGACCGGCCCTTCCGCACGCTTTGCAGGCGTCTTGGCGCGGGCTACGCCGTGTCCGAGATGGTAGCGTCCAATGTCGCCCTATACGCCAGCGTGAAGTCGCAGCGCCGCATGGACCATCGCGGCGAAGCCTCTCCCATCGCGGTCCAGATCGCCGGGGCCGAACCCGGAATGATGGCCGCGGCCGCCCGCGTCAATGTCGAGCGCGGCGCTCAGATCATCGACATCAACATGGGCTGCCCGGTCAAGAAAGTCTGCAACAAGTGGGCCGGTTCGGCGCTGCTTGCCAACGAACCGCTGCTCGGACGTATTCTGGAAACGGTGGTCGGCGCGGTCAATGTCCCCGTCACCCTGAAGTTTCGCACCGGACCGTCACCCGATGCGCGCAACGCGGTGCGCGTGGCGCGCATCGCGGAAAGCGCCGGCATCCAGATGCTGACCCTGCACGGACGCACGCGTGCCTGCGGCTTCAGGGGACATGCGGAGTACGAGACCATCCGCGAGGTCAAGGCTTCAGTCGGCATTCCCGTAGCGGCCAATGGCGACATCGATTCGCCCGCAAAGGCGCGCGACGTGCTCCTGCGCACCGGCGCGGATGCCCTGATGATCGGGCGCGCCGCGCAGGGACGACCATGGATTTTCCGCGAGATCGCGCATTTCCTCGCCACCGGCGCGCACCTCCCCGCGCCCACCGTCGCCGAGGCCCGCGCCCTTCTTCTGGCGCATCTGGAAGACCACTACGCCTTCTACGGCGAGTCAAGCGGCGTACGCACCGCACGCAAGCACATCATCTGGTACACGCGCGGCCTGGCGGGATCGGCGGCCTTTCGGCAGTACATGAACACCCTCGACACCACGACTGAACAAATGCGCGCGGTCGCGGATTTCTTCGATGCACGGCCCGGCGAGCGCCTCGCCTACGACGAACCGGCTGCCCCGGGCGTCGCGGCCAATGACGAACCCACGGAGGCAATGGCGGCATGACCAAGGCACACGACAAGCACAGCGAGATCGCCGAGTGCGTGCGCAAGAACCTGGAAAAGTATTTCCGCGACCTGGACGGCGCCAAGCCCGGTCCGGTCTATGACATGGTCGTACACGCGGTCGAAAAGCCGATGATCGAAATCGTGCTCGACCAGGCCGCGGGCAACCAGACCGAGGCCGCCGAGTTGCTCGGTATCAATCGCAACACCCTGCGCAAGAAGATCCAGTTCCACAAGATCCGCTAGCCGCCCGACCGGAATAGTCATGATCAGACAAGCATTGCTGTCGGTGTCGGACAAGTCCGGCATCGTCGAGTTTGGCCGCGCGCTCGCCGGCATGGGCATCACCATCCTGTCCACCGGCGGCACGGCGCAGGCCCTGCGCGATGCCGGTATCGGGGTCACCGAGGTCGGCGACTACACCGGGTTCCCCGAGATGCTCGACGGCCGCGTCAAGACGCTGCACCCGAAAATCCACGGCGGCCTGCTGGGGCGGCGCTCAATGCCGGCGCACGTGGCTAAGATGAAGGAACACGGCATCGAGCACATCGACCTGGTGTGCGTGAACCTGTATCCGTTCGCGCGGACCGTGGCCAATCCTGACTGCTCGCTCGAGGACGCCATCGAGAACATCGACATCGGCGGCCCGACGATGCTGCGCTCGGCGGCGAAAAACTGGGAGGACGTGACCGTGGTGGTCGACCCGACCGACTACGAGCGGGTCATGGCCGAGCTGCGTGCCGGCGGCGGCCGGACCGAGCGTGCGACCCGCTTCGCGCTCGCCGCCAAGGTCTATACGCATACCGCCGCCTATGACGGCGCGATCAGCAATTACCTGACCTCGATCGCAACGCCGGAACGGCAACCGGCGCGCCACGCCTATCCCGACCGGTTGACCCTGCAATTCACCAAGGTGCAGGAGATGCGCTACGGCGAAAACCCGCACCAGTCCGCGGCGTTCTACCGCGATGCCGAACCCGCGCCCGGAACGCTCGCGGGCTACCGGCAGCTGCAGGGCAAGGAACTGTCCTACAACAACATCGCCGACGCCGATGCGGCCTGGGAATGCGTCAAGACCTTCGATGCCGCTGCCTGCGTGATCGTCAAGCATGCCAACCCTTGCGGCGTGGCGATCGGAGCGAACGCGCTGGATGCCTACACAAAGGCGCTCAAGACCGACCCCACCTCCGCCTTCGGCGGCATCATCGCCTTCAACGGTCCGCTGGACGGTGCGGCGGCCGAGGCGGTCGCCAGGCAGTTCGTGGAGGTCGTCATCGCCCCCGCCTACGACGCGCGGGCGCTCGAGGTCTTCGCTGCCAAGCCGAACGTGCGCGTGCTGGCGATCGCGCGGGCGGCGGGCGAAAACCGCTATGACGTCAAGCGGGTGGGGGGCGGACTGCTCGTGCAGTCGCCCGATGCCCGCAATGTGGCCGACACCGAACTGCAGGTGGTGACCCGGCGCAAGCCGTCGGTGGCCGAGATGCACGACATGATGTTCGCCTGGCGGGTTGCCAAGTACGTCAAATCCAATGCGATCGTGTTCTGCGGCGGCGGCATGACCCTGGGCGTCGGCGCCGGCCAGATGAGCCGCGTCGATTCCACCCGCATCGCCGCCATCAAGGCGCAGAACGCGGGACTTTCGCTGATGGGCTCGGCGGTCGCCTCGGACGCGTTCTTCCCTTTCCGCGACGGCCTCGACGTCCTGGCGGAGGCGGGCGCGAAGGCGGTGATCCAGCCCGGCGGCAGCGTCCGCGACGCGGAAGTCATTGCCGCCGCGGACGAACACGGCATCGCGATGGTGTTCACCGGCGTGCGCCATTTCCGCCACTAGCGGCGCGGCGGTGCGCATCCTCGGCATCGACCCCGGTCTGCGCGTCACCGGGTACGGCGTCATCGAGCGCGCCGGCTCGCGCCTGCGCTACATCGCCAGCGGCACCGTCCGCATCCCCGCCCAGGACGGCCTGCCGGCCCGCCTCAAGGCCATTCTCGACGGCGTCGGCGAAGTCGTCGCCGCATTCCATCCCGATACCGCCGTGATCGAAAAGGTCTTCGTCAGCACCAACCCGCAGTCGACCCTGCTTCTCGGCCAGGCACGCGGCGCCGCCATCTGCGCATTGGTGGCAGCCGGCCTGCCGGTGCACGAGTACACCGCCCTGCAGGTCAAGCAGGCGGTGGCCGGCCACGGCAAGGCGCACAAGAGCGCCGTGCAGGAGATGGTGAGACGCCTACTTGGTCTTGACGGCACGCCGGGCACCGATTCCGCCGACGCGCTGGCCGTCGCCATCTGCCACACCAACCATACGGGCGTGCAGGCCGCCGCCGGCGGACAACTGGCTCGCATGGGCCTCAAGCTGCGCGGCGGCCGTCTGGTCGATTGATGCGTGCCTGCCGGGCGCGGGTCGGCGTCGGCCGGTTCCGCTACACTCCTCCTCCATGATCGGTCGTATCGCTGGCACCCTGCTGGAGAAGAGTCCGCCGCATATCCTGGTCGATTGCGGCGGAGTCGGCTATGAAGTCGACGTTCCCATGAGCACTCTGTACAACCTGCCGGAGCCCGGGCAAAAGGTGGTTTTGTTCACCCAGCAGGTCGTGCGCGAGGATGCGCATCTACTGTACGGGTTCGGCACCGCGGCCGAACGAGAAGCGTTCCGCCAGTTGACAAAGATTTCAGGCGTCGGTCCGCGTATCGCCTTGTCTGTGCTCTCGGGATTGTCGGTTGCGGAACTGGCCCAGGCCGTCACCATGCAGGAAGCAGGCCGCCTGACCAAGATTCCCGGCATCGGCAAGAAGACCGCCGAGCGCCTGCTGCTCGAACTCAAGGGCAAGCTCGGCGCCGACCTCTCGGCGGCGATCGATATCAACCGCCCCGCCCCGGCAGGGAACGACGTGCTCAACGCCTTGCTCGCGCTAGGCTACAACGACCGCGAAGCGCTTGCCGCGATCAAGCTCGTGCCGGCCGGACTGTCCGTAGCCGAGGGCATCCGGCATGCCCTGCGCTCGCTTTCCAAGTCCTAGCCCTGCCGACCCGTCATGGCCGTTGAACCCGATCGCATTTCCGTCTCGGCCGACCGGGTCGTCTCGGCCGCGCCGGAGTCGCGCCAGGAAGAAGCGTTCGAGCGCGCCTTGCGCCCGAAGCTGCTGGACGAATACGTGGGCCAGGAGCGGGTGCGCGAGAAACTGTCGATCTTCATTTCGGCGGCGCGCAGGCGCAGCGAGGCGCTTGACCATACCCTCCTCTTCGGCCCGCCCGGGCTGGGCAAGACCACCTTGGCGCACATCATCGCCCGCGAGATGGGCGTGAACCTGCGCCAGACCTCGGGCCCCGTGCTGGAGCGGCCTGGTGATCTGGCGGCGCTCCTCACCAACCTCGAGGCGAACGATGTGCTGTTCATCGATGAGATTCACAGGCTCTCCCCGGTCGTCGAGGAAATCCTCTATCCCGCTCTCGAGGATTACCAGATCGACATCATGATCGGCGAAGGTCCGGCGGCACGCTCGGTCAAGCTCGATCTGCAGCCCTTCACGCTGGTGGGCGCAACCACCCGCGCGGGCATGCTGACCAATCCGCTGCGCGACCGCTTCGGCATCGTCGAGCGGCTGGAGTTCTACACGCCGCAGGAACTCACGCGCATCGTCAGCCGCTCGGCCGCCCTGCTGAAGGTGGAGACCAGCGACGACGGGGCGCTCGAGATCGCACGGCGCTCGCGCGGCACACCGCGCATCGCCAACCGGCTGCTCCGGCGCGTACGCGACTTCGCCGAGGTCAAGGCGCACGGCAAGGTGACACGACCGGTGGCCGACAGAGCCCTTGCCATGCTGGAGGTTGACGCGATCGGCCTCGATCTCATGGACCGCAAGCTGCTCGAGGCGATCATCCAGCGCTTTTCGGGAGGCCCGGTCGGGCTCGACAACCTTGCCGCGGCCATCGGTGAAGAATCGGAAACCATCGAGGATGTGCTCGAACCCTACCTGATACAGCAGGGCTACCTGCAGCGCACGCCGCGCGGGCGGGTCGCCACCGCGGCCGCCTACGGACACTTCGGCCTGACCGTGCCGTCGGCGACGCCTACGCAGAACCTGTTCTAGGCCGCCGCCACGTCGGTTAAACTGGCGGGTGTTGGCGCTTGCGCCCGACCCGTTCGGGAGACCGGCGATTTTATCTTCGCAGAGCATCGAACCCTTTATCTGGCCTTCGCGCGTTTATTACGAAGACACCGACATGTCGGGCGTGGTCTATCACGCCAATTATCTGAAGTTCTTCGAGCGGGCACGCACGGAATGGCTGCGCAGCGTTGGCTTCGACCAGGAAACGCTGCGCCGCGATCATCAACTCGTCTTCGCGCTCAGGCGCATGGAACTCGACTTCCAGCGCGCGGCGCGCCTTGACGACCTGCTCGAGGTCAGCGTGACACCGTCCGGGCTCAAGCAGGTGACTTTCTCGATCGAACAGGAAGCCCGCAGAGGCGGCGAGCCGATCGCCCGCGCACGGGTGCAGATCGCCTGCCTTAACTACCCGGCATTCACCCCACGCGTGGTCCCCGACTTCATCAAACGGAAAATCCAGGAATGACCATCACCCAGGACCTCTCGATTCTCAGCCTCGTCACCAACGCAAGCGTCCTGGTGCAGGCGGTCATGACGCTGCTCCTGGTGGTTTCGCTGATGAGCTGGACCTACATCTTCCGCAAGTGGTTTGCGCTGCGCGCCGCCCGGGCGCAGACTGAGAAGTTCGAGCGCGATTTCTGGTCAGGCGCCGACCTAAACGCCCTCTACCAGTCGGCCGCCAATGACCGCCATGGCTCGGGCAGCCTGGAGAGGATCTTCGAGGCCGGCATGCGCGAGTACACCAAGCTCAAGGCGGCCGCGCGCGGCGATGCCACCATGCAGCTCGAGGGGGCACGCCGCGCGATGCGCGCCACCTATCAGCGCGAAATGGACGACCTGGAGTCGCACCTTGCATTCCTTGCTTCCGCAGGCTCGGTATCGCCTTATGTCGGCCTGTTCGGCACCGTCTGGGGCATCATGAATTCTTTCCGCAGCCTGGCCAACGTGCAGCAGGCCACGCTCGCGAATGTGGCACCGGGCATCGCCGAGGCGCTGGTGGCCACTGCAATCGGCCTGTTCGCCGCGATCCCGGCGGTGGTGGCCTACAACCGCTTCGCCCACGACATCGATCGGCTGTCGATCCGTTTCGAGAGCTTCATCGAGGAGTTTTCCAACATCCTGCAAAGGCAGGCGCGCTAATGAACGCCGAGCGCAGCCGCGGCGGCCGGCGCCGCATGATGAACGACATCAACGTCGTGCCCTACATCGACGTGATGCTGGTGCTGCTGGTGATCTTCATGGTCACCGCCCCGCTCGTGACTCCCGGGCAGATCGAACTGCCGTCGGTGGCCAAGTCCTCGGCAGCGCCGGCGGCGGCCATCGAGATCATCATTTCCGCGGATGGCGGCTTGCGCCTGCGCGAACGCGGGGCGGCGCAGCTGGACAAGCCGGCCGATCGCGCCGAGGCGGTGCGCTATGCCAAGGCGCGCCAGGCGCAAGCGCCGGAGACGCCGGTGGTGATCTCCGCCGACAAGAACATCAAGTACGAGGTGGTTCTGGGCGTCATGGATGAATTGCAGAAGGCCGAGGTGCGCCGCGTCGGACTGTCGGTCAAGCCCGCCCCGAAGTGATGCAGCGCGGCGCCAACGCCCCCCGTACCGAGCGTGTCGAAAGCCGCGCCGGGCGGTTGCGCTCGTTCGCCCTCGCGTTCCTGGTGCATGGCCTGCTGTTCGCGTTTCTGTATCTCGGTATCCGCTGGCAAAGCCGGCCGCCGGCCGCCATCGAGGCCGAACTGTGGAGTGAACCGCCGCGCGCGGCGGCGCCTGCGCCGGAAGTGCCGCAGCAGCCCGCCCCGCAGCCGCCCAAACCGGTCATTCGTGAAGAACCGAGGCCTGAACCCGAGCCGGCGCCGCGCAAGCCCGATATCGTGGAAAAGGTGGAAAAAAGGAAACCGGACGCGCAGAAAAAGGAGGAGAAGCCCCGCGTCGAAGCGCGGCGCGAGGAGAGCGTCCGCGACGACCCGGTCAAGGCGGCGGCCGAAAAGGAAATGATGCTGCGCGAAGCGGCGAACAAGGCGGCACGCGAGCTGGCCTCCCTGAAATCGTCCAATGCCGAAGCCGTCGCGAACCAGCGCAGGCTCGAAGGCTGGGCCGATCAGGTCCGCAGTCTGATCCGCAAGGATGTCAAGGCCGCCATCGCCGATGCGGTCGCCGGAAATCCGGAGGCCGTGTTCGAGGTCAAACTGCTGCCGGGGCCGCGCGTCGGCGCGGTGCGCAAGCTCAAGTCCAGCGGCAACCTGGCCTACGACGAGGCGGCGCAGAAGGCCATCGAAGCAAACGAACGCCTGCCCGCGCCACCGGCCGGCGTCACGCTCGATCCGGTGCTGGTGCTGCGCATGCGCCCGAAAGATGAATGAGCCGCGCCCCTATAATTCAGGCTTTACCGGAGTACCGATGAAGCGACTTCTCTGTCTACTGGCCCTGCTGTCGTGGTGGCTCGCCGTTCCGGCAGCCGCGCAGATGACCATTGACGTCAGCGGCGCGGGAGCGCGCCAATACCCGATCGCCATCACCAACTTCCCCGGCGAGGCGGCGCTGCCGGAGAGCCTGACCCAGATCGTTCGCGCCGACCTCGAGCGCAGCGGCCTGTTCCGCGTGATCGACACGGCGGGCATCTCACCGGTACCCACCGAACTGGCGCAGGTCCGCTTCGCCGAATGGGCCGCGAAAAGCGCGGACTATCTGGCCATCGGCGTGGTGGTCCCGGCCACAGACGGCAGGCTTACCGTGCGCGTGCGACTGGTCGACGTGGTCAAGCAGGCCGAACTCGCAAGCTTCGCGTTCACGATGGCGCCGGCGCTGACCCGCGTGACCGCCCACCGCACGGCTGACGAGATCTACGCCAAGATCACTGGCGAAAAGGGCTTCTTCAACACCAAGATCGCGTACGTGAAGAAGGCGGGCACCCGGTTCGACTTGATCGTGGCCGATTACGACGGACAGAACGAGCAATCGGCCCTGACCTCGCGCGAACCGATCATCTCGCCCGAGTGGTCGCCGGACGGTAGCCGCCTGGTGTATGTGTCCTTCGAAAATCGCAAGCCGCAGATCTGGGTGCACGAGATCTATACCAGCAAGCGCACGCTGGTCGGCAATTTCCGCGGCAGCAACAGCGCGCCAGCCTGGTCGCCCGACGGGCGCGAGTTGGCGGTCGTGCTGACCCTGTCAGGCGCCTCCCAGATCTACACCCTGCCGGCAACGGGCGGCGAGCCGCGCAGGCTCACCACCAGTCCGGGCATCGATACCGAACCGGTCTATTCACCCGACGGCGGTACGATCTACTTCACCTCGGACCGCGGCGGCGGCCCGCAGATATACCGTATGCCGGCCGGGGGCGGTGAAGCGCGCCGCGTCACCTTTAAAGGGGCGTACAACGTCAGCCCGAAGGTGAGTCCGGACGGCAAGACCCTCGCCTACGTGACGCGCAACGGCGGCCTGTTCCAGATCGCGATACTCGACCTCGCAACCGGCCAGGAGCGAACCCTGACCGACACGGTCAAGGACGAAAGCCCGAGCTTCGCACCCAATGGCAAACTGATCCTGTACGCCACCGAGATCGGCGGCAAGGGCGTCCTGGCCGCCGTATCGACCGATGGCAGGGTCAAGCAGCGCCTGTCGGTCAGCGCGGCCGACGCCAGGGAGCCCGCCTGGGGCCCCTTCACAAAATGAAAGCCCGCAACCCAAAGGGAGTCGTCATGTTCAAACGCGTGTCCGCCATTTCCATCATCGCATTGCTCGTCGCTTGCTCCACCTCGGGCGAGAAGCAGCCCGAGGCACCGGTGTCGGAAAACCAGGGCCGCCCGCCGATGACGACCGCCGAGGTCGCGCCCAAGCCGCCGCCCGTCGATACCGGGCGCATTTCCACGGTGACCCCGCCCCAGGTCGATGAGCTCACCACCGGCGTGCTCGCCAAACGCAGCATCTACTTCGATCTGGACAGCTACGAAGTCAAGCCGGAGTACCGTGCGCTCGTCGAGGCGCATGCCTCGTTCCTGCGCAAGAACCCCAGCCGCAAGGTCGTCGTCGAGGGCAACACCGACGAGCGCGGCAGTCGCGAGTACAACCTCTCGCTCGGGCAGAAGCGTGCCGAGGCGGTCAAGAAGATGCTCGTCCTGCTGGGCGTGCCCGAGTCGCAACTGGAAGCAGTCTCCTTCGGGGAGGAGAAACCCAAGGCCCAGGGCAAGGACGAGGCAGCCTATGCCGAAAACCGCCGCGGCGACCTGTCCTACCGTGCGCAGTAAGGCCGCCATGCGACCGCGATTGCCCGGGCTGGCGGCGGCCCTGTTCGTGCTGGCGGCGACATCACCGCCGGCACAGGCACAGCTTTTCAAGGATGACGAACTGCACAACCGCACCCGGACGCTCGAGTCGCAGCGCGCGGCCGATGTGCGCCGGGTCGACGCGCTGGAGGGCCGGGTCGAAACCCGTGCGGAACTGCAGGCGCGCCAGATCATCGACCTCAACACGCAGATCGACGCGCTGAAGCAGGAAATCGCGCGCCTGCGCGGCCAGATTGAAGTTCTGACCAATGAAATCGAGAACACCGCCAGGCGGCAGAGGGATTTCTATGGCGACCTGGATACCCGCTTGCGCAAGCTGGAAAACCCGCCGCCTCCTCCCCCTCCGGAAAAACCCAAAGGCCCGACAGCCGAAGAACAAAGGGCCTACGAGGCCGGCCTGAATCTGGTGAAGGCGGCGAACTACAAAGGCGCGGCAGATGCGTTTGCCGCCTTTCTCAAGGCCTATCCACAGAGCACATTCGCGCCCTCGGCCCAATACTGGATTGGCAATTCGCTCTTCGCACTGCGCGATTACAAAGGGGCGATCAGCGCACAGCAGATCGTCGTGGACACCTGGCCGGAGGATCCCAAAGCGCCGGATGCGATGCTCAACATCGCCTCCGCCCAGACCGACCTGAAGGAAGTGCGCGGTGCGCGCGCCACGCTGGAGGCCCTGATCAAGAAATACCCGCAAAGCGAAGCCGCGGCAACCGCCAGGCAGCGCCTGGCCAAGATGCGCTAGACGCCATGGGAGACATCACCCCCGCGGCCCTCGCGCCGACCGTTGCCTGGGCGGCCTTCGCGCTTGCCTTCGTATTCGGCATCGTCGCCCAGCGCAGCAACTTCTGCACGATGGGCGCCGTCTCCGACATCGTCAATCTGGGTGACTGGACGCGCATGCGCATGTGGCTGACGGCCATCGCC
>CANGUJ010000021.1 GCA_947456845.1 Burkholderiales bacterium
GCAGGCCTGGCCGGACAAGCCGCTGCGCATGGTCATCCCGTTCCCGCCGGGCGGCCCGGTGGATGCGGCCGGCCGCGTCATCGCGCAGGCCCTGGGCGACGCGCTGGGACAGGCGGTGGTGATCGACAACCGCAGCGGCGCCGGCGGGTCGGTGGGCGTGGAAGCGGTCGCCAAGTCGCCGCCGGATGGCTACACCATGATCTTCGGCAGCACCGGCGCCCTTTCGGTGAACATCTCACTGATTCCCAACCTGGGCTACGACACGCGCCGCGACCTGGTGCCCATTTCGGTGGTGATGGCCATTCCCCTGCTGCTGGGCTGCCGCGCCGCACTGCCCGCCCAGGACCTCGCAGGCCTCATCGCCATGGCCAGGGCCAAGCCCGGCAGCATCACCGTCGGCACCACCGGCGTGGGCAGCCCGGCCCACCTGATGGCCGAGATGATGCGCCAGCGCGCCGGCATCGACTTCACCGTCATCCACTACCGCGGCGCCGCGCCCGCGATGATGGCCATGCTCGCCAACGAGGTGGACCTGAGCTTCCTCGACCCCGCCGTGATGATGACGCATGTCAAGTCCGGCAAGATGCGCGGCCTTGCCACCACCAGTCGCGCGCGCAACCCGACCATGGCGAACCTGCCCACGCTGGTGGAAGCCGGCATGCAGGGCGTGCAGATGGAAAACTGGTACGCCCTGCTGGTGCCCGCCGCCACCCCGCCCGAGCGCATCCGGCGCCTGCGCACCGCGGTGTCGCAGATCGTCGCCAAGCCCGGCATGTTCGACAATTTCATCAGCCAGGGCGCCACCATGCTCGACCTCGGGCCGGAGGAAGGCGCGGCCTTCATTCGCCGGGAAATCGAGACCTGGTCCGAGGTGGTGCGCGCCGCCAAGATGACCGCCAACTGAGCCAAGGAAGCGACCCAGCATGATCCTCACGATCGCCGAGGCGCGCTCCTTGGTCGAGGCCGGGATGATGGCCGTGGACCATACCCGCGAAGAAGCGCAAGTCATCGCCGACCACCTGATCGACTGCGAACTGCGCGGACTCGGCTACGGCGGCCTGTCGCGCGCGCTCTCGGTGATCGAGCGCATCCGCAACACCGCCACGCCGCGCCGCCCCATCTCCATCCTGCAGGAGTCACCGGTATCGGCCTCCCTCGACGGCGGCGACAATGTCGGCTACCTGGTCGGTCGGCGCTGCACCGAGATCGCCATCGACAAGGCGCGAGCCTTCGGCGTGGCCGTGATCGGCGCCTCCAAGACCTGGTACACCGGCATGTACTCGTACTACCTGGAGCGCATCACCGCGGCAGGCTATGCCGGCATGATCGCCGGCAGCGGGGTGCAGAAGGTGGCGCCGCACGGCGGTACCGAAGGCCGCTTCGGCACCAATCCCATCGCCTTCGGCTTTCCCTCCGCCACCACCCCCGTCATCTGGGACATCGGCACCGCCAACCTGATGCTGGGCGAGGCGGCGCTGGCCAGCCGCCTTGGCGAGCCATTGCCGGAAGGTCGTGCCTTCGCGCCCGACGGGCGCCCCACCCGCGACCCGGACGAGGCCCTCAAGGGCGCATTCGCGGTCTGGGGCGGGCACAAGGGCTCGGGGCTGGCCATGGTGGTGCAACTGCTGGGCATGATGACCGGGCAGGCCACTTCACCCGGGCCACAGCGCGACAGCGGCCTCTTCATCTTGGTGGTCAATCCGCAGAACTTCACCTCGGCCGAGGATTTCATGCAGCGGGTATCTGAGTATTCCGACAGCGTGCGCGCCACCCGGCCGCTGGACCCCGCCCGGCCGGTGCGGGTGCCTTTCGAACGCTCGATCGCGGAACGCAACAAGCGCCTTGCCGCCGGCACCATCGAGGTGGCCGATACCGTGCATGCGGCGCTGGCGCGCGTCGCGGCGGGCGCGCCACCCGGCGCCTGAAGACGCGCGCCTAGGCGCCTGAAGACGCGCGCCCCCGGGACGCCTGACGGGCGCTCCGGCCGCCGCGGCACAAGCGGGGAAAAGATGGCCCGGCAACGCGTTGATCCGTGCATCGAATCCGTGCAGCCGGCCTACACTGCATGCATGGAGGTCGTGATGCAGACATGCCCTCCAGGCGCCAACGAACGGTCAGGTTCCGCGGCAGCAAGCGGCCATCTCCGGATGGCCGCTTCGCTTCATGCGTGGCGCATCGCGTCGCGCGCGGGGCCTCACCGCCCCCCACATGACCATGGCGTGAGGGGGCCTCGGGCCGCCGGATCGCGCTTGCGTGTAAATTGGCGACGTCCGCACAACCGAACCGCCAGAGCAGCCATGAGCCTCATCCCCGAATCCGTCATCATCACCGACGACACCATGCGCGAAGGCCTGCAGATCGAGCGGGCCGATATTCCGGTCGAAGCCAAGCTGCGCCTGCTCGATGCGCTCGGCGAAACCGGTGCCAAGGTGATCGCGATCGGCTCGTTCGCGCACCCGAAGTGGACGCCCCAGATGGCCTGCATCGACGAGATCGCCGAGCGCTTCGTGCCCAAGCCCGGCATCCGCTACACCGCGGCGGTGTTCAACAAGAAGGGCTACGACCGCGCCGATGCCTACTATCCCAAGCTCGACGTGCGCAGCGGCAAGGGCTTCCGCACCAACGTCGAACTCTGCGACACCTTCGCACGGCGCAACTACAACCGCAGCCAGGCCCAGCAACTCGCGGCCATGGACGCCACCATCGAGGCCGCGCGCGCCGCCGGCGTGACCGAAGGCGGGGTGGGCATAGGCAACCCGTTCGGTTCGAACTACGAAGGACCGTTCAGCCACGAACAGCGCATGGCGCTTCTCGCCACCATGATCGGCAAATGGCATGCCGCGGGCATCAAGGTGACCCGGGTTGCGCTCCTGGAAGCGATGGGCTGGAACATGCCGCACCTGGTACGCCAATTCATCGAAGCCATCCGCGAGCGTTGGCCCGAGGTCAAGGACTTTCACCTGCACCTGCACAACCAGCGCGGCGCCACCATCGCCAGCTACTATGAAGCGCTGCTCCTGGGCGTGCGCGAGTTCGACACCTGCCTGGGCGGCATGGGCGGCTGCCCGTACTGCGGCAACGGCCGCGCCGCCGGCCAGGTGCCGACCGAGGACTTCGTCGACCTGTGCCACGAAATGGGCATCGAGACCGGCTACAACCTCGACAAGCTGATAGAGGCCGTGGCCATCGCCGAGGAAGTGGTGGGGCACCCGCTGTGGGGCCATGTGTCGAAAGCCGGCCCGCGTCCGCGCGGCAAGGCGGTGTACCCGGCCAACATGCCCTTCGTCGAGACGCTGGAAGAAGCCGCGCATTTCCGCAAGGGGCCGGCGGCGTACGCCGGCCAGCTCTCGCCGTGGAGCGCCGACGACCCGCTGTTTGCCAAATGAGGATTGCCGGGTCGAGGTCTGGCGAAAGCGGTTTGGCACCTGAGGTTGGCACATAAGGGCTCTTCGATGAGCGGCGCGCTCGCAGGCATTCGCGTGCTGGAGCTGGGCCAGGTGCTGGCAGGGCCCTTCGCCGGTGCGATCTTCGCCGACCTCGGCGCCGAGGTGGTCAAACTCGAGCGCATCGAGGGCGGCGACGACGCGCGCAAGATGGGCCCGGCGTTCCGCCACGGCGACGCGCTCAACTTCCATATCTTCAACCGCGGCAAGAAGTCGGTGGCCATCGATCTCAAGTCGCCGGCGGGCAAGGCGGCCTTCGAGCGCCTCGCGGCCGAGGCCGACATCTTCATTCACAACATGCGCCCCGGCGTAACCGAAGCGCTGGGGATCGATGGTCCGGCGCTGTGCGCGCGCCATCCGCGCCTGGTGTATTGCGGCATCTCGGCTTTTGGCGACGCCGGGCCGATGCGGATGCATCCCGGCTATGAGCCGCTGATCCAGGCCTTCAGCGGACTGTCGTCGACCAATGGTGGCCCGGATGACCCGCCCATGCGCACCGGTGCCTCGGTGTGCGACCAGGGCACCGGCATGTGGGCGGTGATCGGCGCGCTGGCCCTGCTGCAGCGGCGCTCAGTCACCGAGCGCGGCGGCGTGGTCGGCGCCTCGCTGCTCGAAACCGCACTAGTGTGGAACGGCCAGAAGGCCGATGGCTTTGTCAACCAGGGTAAGCTGCCCGACCGGCACCGCTCCGGGCATCCTGGCTTTGTGCCGTACGAGGCCTTCGACACCGCCGACGCACCGCTCTTGATCTGCTGCGGCAACGACCGCCTGTTCGCCAAGTTCGCCGCCGTGCTCGGGCGGCCCGACTGGGTTCAGGACCCGCGCTTTGCCACCAACCGCGCCCGCCTGGCCAACAAGGCCGCGCTGCTGGCAGAGATGAATCCGCTGTTGCGCACGCAGCCGCGCGCCGAGTGGATCGCCCGCTTCGAGGCCGCTGGCGTGCCCTGCGCGCCCATCCACACGGTCCCGGAAATCCTCGCCCATCCGCAGGCCCGGGCGTTGGGCATGCGCTACGAGATGCCGGGCGAGAACTTCAGCCTCACTGCGCTGCCCTTTACCATCGACGGCGAGCGCCCGCGCCCGCAGGGCAATGCGCCGCGCCTGGGCCAGCACAACGCCGAGTACAACGCGCCACCGTTGCCGGACGCCGCGTCGCACGGCCCGGCGTGATGCGCCTGGCAAAGCGTGCGCGGCGCGGCGCCGCGTTCTGCATGGGCGCAGCGGCACTGATGCTTGCGCCGCTCTTGGCCGCGCAGCCGCAGGACTTCCCGACCAAACCGATCACCCTCATGGTGCCGTTTGCCGCCGGCAGCGGCACCGACTTTTTGGCACGCGCGGTGGCCACTGCGATGAACAGCGCCAACAAGTTCCAACGCCGTGCCGCAGATCAACGCAGCCAAGCTGCGCGGCCTCGCCTCCAGCGGCCTGGAGCGCCTTGCCACCGCGCCCGACCTGCCCACCATGGACGAGGCCGGCGTGAAAGGCTTCGACGTGACCTACTGGACCGGGATCTACCTGCCGCCCGCCACGTCGGCGGCGATCGTCACCCGTGTGAACCAGCTGATCGAGAAGGCCGCCGCCGCGCCCGAGGTCAAGGCGCTGCAGGCCAGCACCGGCAACCGCATCTTCACCAGCGGCCCGCAAGAACTGGCGCGCTTCCAGGCGGCCGAATCGCAGAAATGGGGACGGGTGATTCGCGCGGCGGGGATCGTGCCGGAATAGGCGGGTTACGCCTCCGGTGATGGCGTCCGCTAAGCGCCGTTGACACGCAGCACGCCCAGCCTGTGAAGCCGGACCGCAGCCGCCCCCGCCAACGCCACGCCCGACACCACCTCGGCCCAAATCGTCAGGTTGGTCGCCAACGTATGTTCCGAGCACAGCGCGAGGGTGTAGTGGAGCAATCCGTCGGACCCCAGGAGTCCGTAAGCCATGAGAAACAGTGCTGCAATGCGCGGCCAGCCGCGCCATGCGGCTGCCAGCGAAAGCATGCCGACACCAGCCACCGCGAGCCACGCCAGGTACACCGACTCCCGGGTCATCCAGACCGGCAGACCAGGATAGAAAGCGATGTACTCGGCGTTGTGGCTGAAATGCGCCAGGCTTGCCAGCGTGTAGAGAATGAATAGCGCGGACATGGCGATCGCTGGCTCGTGCAACCCCGTATAACCGACCGCGCTTTCAGTCCAGCTGCGCGCCGGATTCCTTGACGATGCGCGCCCAGCGCACCAGGTCTTCCTTGAGCAACGCCGCCAGCTGATCCGGCGTGCTCGGCGCGGCCTCGACGCCCAGGCCGGTGAGCTTGTCCTTCATTTCGGGATCGTTCATCACCTTGGTGATATCGCCATGCAGCTTGTTGATGATCTCGCGCGGCGTGCCGGCCGGGGCGAACAGGCCGTACCAGGCGTTGGCGTGCAGGCCGGGGATGGATTCGTGCAGGGTCGGCATGTCCGGCGCGAGCGCGGTGCGCTTTTCGGTGCACACGCCGAGCGCGCGCAACTGCCCGCTCTTGATGAACGGCAGCAAGCCCGCGATGCTGCCGAAGGCGATCTGCGCCTGGCCGCCGATCACGTCGGTGGCCGCGGCTGCGGCGCCCTTGTAGGGCACATGCACGATGTCGGTCCCGGTGGCCTTGCGGAACATCTCGCCCAGCATGTGGTTGACCGTGCCGTTGCCCGAAGACGCGTAGTTCAGCTTGCCGGGCTGCGCCTTGGCCAGCGCCGCCAGTTCGCGCACGTTCTTCGCCGGCACCGAAGGGTTCACCACCAGGATGTAGGGCGCGACGCCCACCACCATCACCGGGTCGAAATCCTTGACCGGGTCGAAGCCCGCCTTGCGGTACAGGAACGGGTTGATCGTCTGCGCGCTCTGCGCGTTGAGCAGCAGGGTGTAGCCGTCCTTGGGCTGCCGCGCCACATGCACCGTGCCGACGTTGCCGCCGGCGCCCTGGCGATTTTCGACCACCACCGGGCTGCCGAAGACGACAGCGAGTTTTTGCGCCAGCGCGCGGCCGATCACGTCGTTGGCGCCGCCGGGCGCCTGCGGGACGACGATGGTGATGGGTTTGCTGGGATACGGCTCGCCGCTGCGCGCCTGCGCGCCCGCAAGGGTGCTGGCTGCCAGCGACATCGCGCCGGTGAGGACAGTGCGTCTCTTCATGCTGTTTGCTCCGGTCGGCGGCCGCTCGCGCGACGCGGCGGCCTGTGTGGATGGAAAAGGGACCTCGTGTCGCCTGGCGCAGTCTTACTCGCCTTCAAAGCGGAAACGCCACGCACCCCCGGCACGGACGATGGTGCCGGCCGTCGGGGTGGGGAAATGCGCCGTGAGGATGCGCACCGGCGTGCCTTCATAGCGGCCGAGAAACTCGCGCCGAGTACGTGCCGAGTGGGCCGGGTCCACGCAGAAGCAGCTGCTCCAGTCCGGCTCGGCGCACTGCAGGGCGTGATGCATGAGGTCGCCGCTCATGACCGCCTCCTGCCCGCCGGAGCGGATGTGCACGCACACATGGCCCGGCGTGTGGCCCGGCGACGGGTCGAGCCGCACCTCGTCGTCGAAGGCATAGTCGGATTCCACCAGCTCGAACTGGCCTGCCTCGATGATCGGCAGGATGCTGTCCTTGTAGTACGGGTCGTCGCGGAACTGCTCGGTCTTGTAGTGCTCGCGCCAGTACTCCCACTCGGCCCGCGCGAACAGGTACCTGGCGTTGGGAAAGGTCGGCACCCAGCGACCGTCCACCAGCCGGGTATTCCAGCCCACGTGGTCCACATGCAGGTGGGTGCACAGCACGTAGTCCACGTCCTCCAGCGCCACACCGGTCTTGGCGAGGTTCTCCAGGTAGGGCCACTGCTTCATGTGGTAGCGCAGCTTGTTCGGGCGCGGCCGGTCGTTGCCGCTGCACGCATCCACCAGAATGGTGTGGTTGCGGCTCCGGATCAGGTAGCTGTGGATGCCCAGCACCAAGAGGCCCGACTCGGGATCCATCAGCCGCGGTTCCAGCCAATGCTTGTGCCGTTCAATAGCCTCGGGCGTGGCCGCCGGGTACAACGCCAGCGGCGGGATGAGCGGCATCTCGAATTCGACCACACGGTCGATGCGCACGTTGCCGATCTGCCAGGTTTGCATGCTGCCTCCGTTGATTCGCCATTCATCCGGGCCCTGCACAGGGCCGGCGCCCTACTCCGGCTTCATGCCCGCTTCGCGCACCAGGCGCTCGAACTTCGCGTACTCGCTCCTGCCGAAGGCGGCGAACTCTTCCGGGGTATTGGCCACCGGCTCCGCGCCCAACTGCGTGAGCCGGTCGCGCACTTCCGGCAGCTTCGCGATGCGTGCGATTTCGCGCTGGATCTTGTTGGTGATATCCGCCGGCATGTTGGGCGGCCCGTACAGGCCGTACCAGGCGGAAGTTTCGTAGCCCGGCAGGCCGCCCTCGATCACCGTGGGGATGTCGGGCATGGAAGGAGAGCGGTTCCTGCCGCCCACCCCCAGCACCCGCAGCTTGCCGCTCTTGTAGTGCTGCAACACGGTGAGCACGCTGGTGAAACCCACCTGGATGTGCCCGCCCAGGAGGTCGGTCATGATCTGCGAGCCGCCCTTGTAGGCCACATGCAGCAGGTTGACGCCGGCCTGCACCTTGAACTGCTCGCCGGCCAGGCGCGACGACGGCTCGGAACTGCCGAAGGTGAGCTTGCCGGGCTGCGCCTTGGCCAGCGCGATCAGCTCCCTGATGCTGCTGGCCGGCACGGCGGGGTTGACCACCACCACCCAGGGCGAGGCCGACACTAGCGTCACCGGCGTGAAGTCCTTGACCACGTCGAACGGCAGCTTGCCCTTGACGAACGGGTTGATCAGGTGCGCGGCCACCACCAGCACCAGGTTGTGGCCGTCAGGCGGCGAATTGACGATCACTTCCGAGCCGATCACGCCATCGGCGCCCGGGCGGTTCTCCACCAGCACGGTCTGGCCCCAGGCCTCGGTGAGCTTTTGCGCGAACAGGCGCGCGAGGATGTCGGTGCCGCCGCCGGGCGCGTAGGGCACCATCAGGCGCACCGGCTTGGTGGGGTACTGCTGCGCGCCAGCACCCGTTGCGACCAGGCCCAGCGCCAGCGCGGCTGCACGCAGCCATCCTTTCGCTCGAAACATCGCTCCCTCCCGGTTATTGTTGTGGACCTCGCGTCGAGGCCATGCCGGAATGATAGAGCATCGCCTGCGACACCTCAGTCGCTGAGGGTGAAGCCTTCGTAGTGGTTGGCCGCGACCTGGTCGCAGATCTCCCGGTAGCGCGCCATGCCGCCCGCGTAGGGCAGGAAAACGCGAGGCTTGCCAGGAATGTTGGCGCCCATGTACCAGGAATGTGCGGCCATCGGCAGCAATGTCGCGGCGGCGGCGGCGTTCACCTTTGCCACCCAGGCGTCCATCGCTTCCGCGCGGGCCTCGACCTGCCGCATGCCGGTGTCGCGCATGCGCGCGATGCAGCCGGTGATCCACTCCACATGCTGCTCGATCGGCACCGGCATGTTGCACAACACCGATGGGCTGCCGGGGCCGGTGATCATGAACAGGTTCGGAAACCCCGTCACCTGCAGGCCGAGATAGTTGCGCGGCCCATCGCGCCACACATCGCCCAGCGGGGTATCGCCGCGGCCGCGGATGTCCATGGCCAGGAGCGAACCGGTCAGGCCGTCGAAACCGGTGGCGAACACGATCGCATCGAGCGCGTACTCCTTCCTGCTGGTGCGGATGCCGCGCGGGGTAATGCGCTCGATCGGCTCGGCGCGCAGGTCCACCAGCGCCACGTTGTCGCGGTTGAAGGTTTCGAAGTAACCGCTGTCGATCGGCGGGCGCTTGGCCGCGTAGGGATGGTCGATGTCGGCGAGCTTGGCCGCGGTGACCGGGTCCCTGACGATCCCGCGGATCTTGGCGCGGATGAAATCGGCGGCCGTCTTGTTGGCCTCCAGGTTCGAGATGATGTCGCCGAAGGTGGCGCGGAACTGCAGCCCGCCCTTCGCCCACGCGGCATCGTAGAGCGCCTGGCGCTCCTCCGGCGGGGTGGCGAGCGCCGAGCGGTCGGCATCGAAGAACGGATGGCCGTTGCGGGTGGCGCGCATGGTGCGGCTGATCTCGGCCACGTTGTCGCGCGCGTAGCGCTTGAACTCGTCGGTCAGCGGCGCGTTGCGGGCCGGCACGCTGTAGTTGGCGGTGCGCTGGAACACCGTCAGGTGCGCGGCCGTCTCGGCGATCACCGGCGCGCACTGGATGCCGGTGGAGCCGGTACCCACCTGCCCCACCCGCAGGCCGCGGAAGTCGACCCCCTCGTGCGGCCACTGGCCGGTGTGGACCCAGCGCCCCTCGAAGCTCTCCAGGCCCGGAATGTCGGGAATGTTGGCCGAGGACAGGCAGCCCACGGCGGTGATCAGGAAGCGCGCGCGATGACGTTCACCGGATGCGGTGCTGACCTGCCAGAGCTTCGCCGCCTCATCCCAGCACGCCGACTCGACCCGGGTATTGAAGCGGATGTCGCGCTTCAGGTCGAGGCGGTCGGCCACGAAATTGAGGTAGCGCAGAACCTCCGGCTGGCCTGGATAGCGCTCCGACCATTGCCATGCGCGCGCCAGTTCCTCGGAGAACGAAAACCGGTAGGCGTGACTTTCGGAATCGCAGCGCGCGCCGGGATAGCGGTTCCAGTACCAGGTGCCGCCGACACCGGCGGCCGCTTCCAGCACTTGCGCGGCAAGCCCGAGGCGGTCGCGCAGGCAATGCAACTGGTACATGCCGGCGAACCCGGCACCGATGATCAGCGCATCAAGAATGACGCCGGCTTGCGGCTGCTGCGCCGCGCCGTTCGCGAGCGGACTTGTTGTCGCCATGCTGCAACCCCTCCGGCTTTCGGGAGCTCGATTGTGGCACGGCGCCTGGACGCAGACGCAGGCGCCGCTGCTGCCCTAGGCCCGGCTCGGCAGCGCCGCCACGGCATGGCCCTGGACGGACAGTTCGTCCTCCTGGTTCTTCCCGATCAGCTGGAATTCCACCAGCTTCTTGCCGTCCTTCTCGAACTTCTTGGTGACACTGCCGTCGATGTAGAGCGTGTCGCCTTCCGGGTTGTGGCGGCGGATCTGGCAATACAGCTTGGTGAGCTGCCCGTCATCGCCGATCCAGTTGGTCACCGCATGCGAGAGCCATGAAGCGCGTTCGGGGCCGTAGTCATAGGCGCCGGGCGCACCGACCTTGTGGGCGAACTCTTCTTCCCAGTGGACGCGCTCGGGGCAATCCGGCACGCCGAAGCGGTTCTTGATGCCGAGATTCGGGTGCTTGCTGATCATCTTGTAGGCCAGTTTGTGGGCGCGTATGTACAAGCCGCCCCAGCCCTGCGTATAGCAGATGAAGCCGGTGATGGTCATCGGCCCCTTGACCACCGTGGGCAATTTCTGGCCTTCGACCACATCCTCCCAGTAACGGGGCGTCGCGCCGCGTACTTCCTCCCTGGCGTAGAGATCATAGATCGCGGCAATCTCCTCCTCGGAATAGACCTTCGATTGCTTGTCCTTGAGGTGCGTGTACTTGGTGCCCGATTCGCGCGCCACGTCGCGGTCGGTGCGGAAGCACCATGAATCGGCGGCGGCCAGCTGGCTGCCGGTCTCGTCGTAGAAGTCGACGTGGTAGATCTGCTGGATAGAACGGCCGGCGAAGCGCGTCTTGTGTTCCACCAGATCCTTGAGGTAGGCCACGGTGGAGATGTTGGCGTTGCGATGGATGGGCTTCATCCAGTTGAAGTCGGTGCCGGCATACATCGCATGCACGCCGGGCAAGCCGCCGACGTAACCGCTGACGATGCGGCTGCAGGCGAGAATGAAGGACGGCGGCGCGATCACGTCGCCATAGCGGGTCTTCTTCGCATACTCGGGATCGCACCACAGCGGGTTGTCGTCGCCGATGCCGTGCGCGTAGTGGCGGATGTTGTCGCGAGTGGCCTCGTAACACCAAGGCTCGAGCGTATCTTCGATCTTCACCCCGATGCGCTTGCGCAGGTCGTCGAGCGCCTCCTCGGTGATGCCGACAAATTCGCGTTGCAGTTCCTGTGACATGGTATTTCCTCTGGTTGAAAGCGACATCAGGTTTTGGCCTGGGCGGCGCGGTCGCGCAGCACCTTGCGGTTGATCTTGCCCGCCGGCGTCTTGGGCAGTTCGGTGACGAACTCGATCTGCCGCGGATACTCGTGCTGCGAAAGCTGCTTCTTCATGAAGGCCTGGATGTCCTCCACCGGCGCTTCGGCGCCGCCGCGCGCGACGATGTAGGCGCGCACCACCTGGCCGCGCACGCTGTCGGGCACGCCGATGACGGCGGCCTCGAGCACGGCCGGGTGCTTCATCAGGCTGTTCTCGATCTCCACCGCGCTCATGGTCCAGCCGGCGGAGATGATCACGTCGTCGGAGCGGCCTTCGTGGAAGAAGTAACCTTCCTCGTCGCGCCGGCCGCGGTCCTTGATGTAGAACCATGCGCCCTTGCGCCTGACGGCGATCTCGCCGGACACGCCGGGCGGGAGTTCGCGGCCTTCGCGGTCGACGATGGCCACCTGCCAGCCGGGCACCGGCTTGCCCAGCGAACCGGGCTTGACGTGATAGCCCGCGAAGCCGGGATAATTGGCGATCACCACGCCCACCTCGGTGGTGCCGTACATGCTGCAGGCCGGGCTGCCCAGGGTCTCTTCGACCCACGCGGCGGTATCGTCATCGATCGGCTCGCCGGTGAACGAGATCTTCGGGATGCGTAGCATGCCGGGCTTGAGGATGCCGGCATGGCGGATCATGCGGTACACCGTGGCGGCGGCGGCCAGGTTGTCTATGCCGAGTTCCCGCAGGGCCTCGACGATCCGCACCGGATCGAAGCGCCCGGAATAGGCGCCGATGTGGATGCCCAGCGCCAGCGGCGCGATGGTGCCGTGCCACAGGCCATGGCCCCAGGCGGGCGACGACGGGCAGAAATAGCGGTCGCCGGGCGCCAGGCCCACGCCGTAGAGCGCGGCGATCATCAGCGTGACCACGCCGCGATGGGTGTGCTTGACCGCCTCCGGCAATTCGCGCGTGGTGCCGGAGGTGTACTGGAATATCGCCAGGTCGCCCGCCCGGGTATCGGACTCGAAGGCCGGCTCCTCGGCCGCCAGCGCGTCCCAGAAGGCGTCGTCGACCCGCACCACCTGCATGTCGGGGAACTGCGCGGCCAGCGCCGCGGTGTCGCCGTCGGCCAGCAGCACGCGCGGCTTGCAGTCGTTGATGCGCAGGGCCAGGCCCTCGGGTCCGAAAAGCGTGAACAGCGGCACGCCGATGGCGCCGCGCTTGACCGCGCCGAACATGCCCACATAGAAGCCCAGCGAGGGCTCGAGCATGACCGCCACCCGCTCGCCCTTGGCCACGCCGCGCCGCGCCAGCCAGTTGGCGAAGCGGCCGGTCAGGTCGGCGAGCTTGGCGAAGTCATGGTGCTCGAGGCGCCCGTCGGCGAACTTGATGCTCACCGCCGTGCCGCGTCCGGCATGGCGGTCGATGCATTCGTGGGCCAGGTTCATGCTCTCGGCGTTGCCGTCGAAAAGCGCCCACAGCTTGTCCCAGGTGAAGGCCGCCTGCGCCTCGGCCTGGGAACGGATGTCGGTGATGCTGGTCATGGGTCGGATAGGGCGTTCTGGAATCGGACGGACGGGTTAGTCGGCCTTGATGCCGGCCTTGCGGATAGCCTGGCCCCAGCGCTGCGATTCGCTCTCGACAAAGGCCCTGAGCCGGTCGGGCGAGCCGCCGCCGGGCTCGAAGCCCATGCGCAACAGGCGCGCGCGCACCTCGGGCTGCGCGAGCGCCCTGGCCACCTCGGCGTTGAGCAGGCTGACCACCTCGGGCGGCGTGCCGCGCGGGGCGAACAGGGCATTCCAGGCCACCAGGTCGAAGCCCGGAATGCCCGATTCGGCGAAGGTCGGCACGCCCGGCGCGAGTTCGGTGCGCTGGCCGGTGGACACCGCGATCGCGCGGATCTTGCCAGCCGCGACCTGCGGCATCGACGCGGTGACCGTATCGACCATCAGCTGCACCTGCCCGCCGATCAGGTCGGTGAGCGCCGCACCGCTGCCCTTGTAGGCCACACCGAACAGGTCGATGTTCTCGCCCTGCCGGAGCAGTTCCACCACCACGCGCGCGGTGGTGCTGGGCAGGGCGACGTTGATCGAACCGGGCTTGGCCTTCGCCATGGCGGCGATCTCGCGCAGGCTGGCCGCGCCGAAGGTCGGGCCGGCCGACAACAGCATCGGCAACGTCCCCACCAGCATGACCGGCACAAAGTCCCTGACCGGGTCGAAGGACAGCGAGGGATACATCGCTGCGTTCATCGCGTGGGTGGCGTTGGTGCCCATCAGCAGGGTGTAGCCGTCGCCCGCGGACTTGGCGACGAAGTCGGCGCCGATGTTGGCGCCGGCGCCCGGCCTGTTCTCCACCACGATGGGCTGGCCGATGGCGGCCGATACCCGCTCGGCGATGGTGCGGGAAAGCACGTCGGTCCCCTGCCCCGGCGCATACGGCACCACCAGCTTGATGGGGCGGTTCGGGTAGGGCTGCGCCAGCGCGGTGCCGGCGCCGAACACCATGCCCGCGGCGAGTGCGGTGGCAGCCGCGAGGAGCAGTCTGCGTGCATGCTTCATGGTTTGTCTCCGTTATCTCGTTCTGGGTCGGATATGGACCGCGCCTTCGGCGATGAGGCGTTCGATGGCTGCCGCGTCGTAGCCCGCCGCGCCGAGGACGGCGCGGGTATCGCTGGCGAACGCGGGCGGCGCGCTGCGCACCCGGCCGGGCGTGCGCGAGAGCTTGACCGGCACCCCGAGCACACGCCCGCCCTCGACCTCCACCATCATCCTGCGGTGCGCGGTATGTGGATGGTTGAGCGCCTGGTCCACCGTGTGCACCGGCCCGGCCGGGACGCCCGCTGCCATCAGCGCGCGGCACAGGGGTTCGGATTCGTACTGCCGCAACACCGCCTCGATCTCCGCCTTGAGGACGGCGCGATGGCCGAGCCGGGCGGCATTGTTCGCGAAGCGCGCGTCGGCGGCCCATTCGGCCCGGCCGACCGCGGCGCAGAACTTGCGGAACTGGTTGTCGTTGACCACCCCGAGATAGATCTCGCCGTCGGCAGTGGCGAACTTGTCATAGGGCGCGATATTGGGATGCGCGCTGCCGATGGGCTGCGGCACCTGGCCCGAGGCGAACCAGTTGGCGGCGTGCGGCACCAGAAGCGACAGCGCGGTGTCGTACAGGCACATGTCGACCAGTTGGCCGCGCCCAGAGCGGCCGCGCTCGGCCAGGGCCAGCATCACGCCCAGCGCCGCCTGCAGGCCGGTCACGATATCGACCACCGGCATGCCCACGCGGGTGGCGCCGATGGAAGCGTCGCCGTTGATGCTCATCACCCCGCCCATGGCCTGCAGTACGGCGTCGTATCCGGGCAGTCCGCCCAGCGGACCATCGGCGCCGAAGCCGCTGACACGGCAGTAGATCAGGCGCGGAAATCGCTCGGCCAGCACCGCCTCGTAGCCCAGGCCCCACTTCTCCATGGTGCCCGGCAGGAAGTTTTCGACCAGCACGTCCGCATCGGCCAGAAGTCGCAGCAGCACCTCGCGCGCGGCCGCTTCGTTGAGGTCCAGGGCGATGGCATCCTTGTTGCGGTTCAGGCCGAAATAATAGGCCGCGCTGTCACCCACGAACGGCGGCCCGAGGGCGCGGGTCTCATCCCCCTGCGGCGGCTCGATCTTGAGCACCGAGGCGCCATGGTCGCCCAGGATCTGCGCGCAATACGGGCCGGCCAGCACCCGCGAAAGATCGAGGACGCGGAGGCCGGCGGCGGCGCCCTGCAGGGATTGGAGGTTCAAGCGGAACAGGCCAGGATCTGACAAGCCCGAATGGTGCGCCGGCGCGGCGCCACGCGGCGCGGGTGGCCGGCCGCTTGTTTTACAATGTAAAAATTTCCGCAAAGCAACATCCATCCCGAGCGAATTCCGCGCCCTGACCATGCATGCTTCCCCGGTTCGCGGCACCCAGACCCTCTCCCGCGCCGTCGTGCTCATGAAGGCGGTGGCCGAGCGTCCGCTGCAGGGCTGGCGCCTGACCGATCTGGCCGCCCACTGCGGCTTCGACAAGGGCAGCGCGCACCGCCTGCTGGCCGGGCTGGTGCATGAAAGACTGGTGCTGCAGCGCCCCTCCGATCGCCACTATGTGCCCGGCCCGCTGCTCTATGAGCTGGGCCTGGGTGTGACGCCGCTGGCGGCCTTCCAGCAGCGCTGCGCGCCCGCGCTGGCGCGGATGGCGCGCCTGACCCGCGGGCTGGCCTTCCTGTACCTGAAGAGCGGCGCCGAGTTCGTGTGCGCGGCGCGCGTCGGCAGCAGCTCACTCAAGGGCATGTCGGTCGAGGTGGGCACACGCCGGCCGCTGGTGGTGTCCGCCGCCGGCGTGGCGATCCTCTTGGCCCTGCCGGCAGAGGAGCAGGCGGCGGTGGAAAAAGCCAACCTGAAGCAGATCGAACCGGTCGGGGCGGCGCGTGTGGCGGCGGTGCGGAAGATGCTGCGCCGCTCGCGTCGCCATGGATTCGGCGTCAACCTCGCCGATGTGGTGCCGGGCATCAACGCTTTCGGCGTGCCGCTCTTCGATGCGGAACGACGCCCCTTCGCCTCGATCAGCGTGGTGGGCCCGGTGGCCGCCATGCCGCGCACGCGTCTGGCCGAATTCGAGGCCATGCTGCGGGCCGAGGCCGCGCGCATCCAGGGCGAGGCCGGCGCGCCGCCATGAGGCGGGCGGCGTCGGCCGGGCCTGCCCCTAGAATCGGGCAGCAGGCGTCATCGACGCCATCCCGTTCATCGCAGCCCCCATTCCGGCGAGGTTCCATGGCACACCCGGCGCAGGACCATCCCTACCGCGATTTCGAGCATGCCGGCTGGCAGCGCGCAGCAACGGCCTATGCCGAGACCTTCGGCACCATCAGCAGCGCATTCGTGCCGGCGCTGCTGCAAGGCGTTGACCTGCGCGCCGGCGCCAGGTTGCTCGATGTCGCCTGCGGGCCGGGGCTGGTGAGCGGCGCGGCGGCGGCGCATGGCGCGGATGTGACCGGCGTCGATTTCTCCGCCAACATGGTGGCCGAGGCCGCGCGGCGCAATCCGGCGCTCGCCTTCCGCCAGGGTGACGCCGAAGCGCTGCCGTTCGGTGACGCCGAATTCGACGCGGTGGTGATCGGCTTCGGCCTGCATCACTTCCCGTTTCCGGGCCGCGCCATCGCCGAGGCCTGGCGCGTGCTGCGCCCGGGCGGCAGGCTCGCCTTCACCACCTGGGCGCCGCCAGAGGCGCATGTGATGCACCAGATCGTGGTGGGTGCGGTACGCGCCGCCGGCGATGCGGGCGCCGCACTGCCGGTGGCGCCCGGCGGGGCGGTCAACCAGATCACGGCGTGCGCGGGCCTCCTCGCGGCTGCGGGATTCGCCGCCGCCGCGACGCGGCTTTCGATCATCAAGGCCCATGTGCCCATCGCTTCCGCGCGGCACCTGGTGGACATGCTGGTCGCCGGCACGGTCAGGCTTTCGACCACGCTGCGCTCGCAACCGGCCGACAAGGCCGGCGCGGTCATGGCCGCCATCGAACGCGGCATGGCCCCTTACCGCGACGGCGACGCCTACCGGTTTCCGGTGGCGGCCATCCTGGGCAGCACCGCCAAAGCGCCGGGCTGAGGCACCGGCGCCCCGTCACCCCGGCTTCAATCCAGGCGGATGCCTGCCTGGCCGATCACCCTGCCCCAGCGCTCGTATTCGGCAAGCGTAAATGCCTGGAACTGTTCCGGTGAATTGCCGCCGATCACCGCGCCGGAGGACTCGAACGCCTGGCGGATGTCGGGCATGTTGAGAACCTTGGCGGTTTCGGCGGCGAGGCGCGCCAGGATGGCCACAGGGGTGCCGGCAGGCGCGTACAGCCCCTGCCATGCCGGGACGTCGAGCCCGCCCGGATACCCGCTTTCCGCAAAGGTCGGGATGGCGGGCACCGCGGACAGCCGCCTGTCGCTCGCCACGCCGAGCGCCTTGACCCGGCCGGTGTTGATGAGCGGCTGCAGCGTGACCGTCCAGTCAAAATAGACCTGGATCACGTTGGCTACCAGGTCGGTGGTGATCTGGCCGCCGGCGGCCTTGTAGGGCACGAAGGTGATGTTGGCGCCGGTGGATTGCCGCATCATCTCGGTGACCACGTGGGCCACGCCGCCGGTGGTGCCGCCCATGTTGAGCTTGCCCGGGTTGGCCCTGGCATAGGCGATCATCTCGCCCACGGTATTGAACGGCACGCTGGGATGCGCCACCAGAAGCGGCGGCCCGGCCGACACCATGGTGATGCCGGTGAGGGTTTTCACCGGATCGAAGTTCATCTTCAGCAGGTGCGGGTTCCACGTCATGTTGAAGACGTTGCCCATGAGGAGGGTGTGACCATCGGCCGGAGCGCGCGCGACGAACTCGGCGGCGATGTTGCCGCTGGCGCCCGGGCGGTTTTCCACGACCGCCTGCCCGCCCAGAAGCGGACCGAGCCTCTCGGCGATCTGCCGCGCGCGCGTGTCGCCGGTATTGCCCGGATTGACGGTTACCACCAGCTTGACGGGCCTGGACGGAAACGGCACCGGCTGTGCCCGCGCGGGCAAGGACGTCACCAGGCCAGCGCAAGCCGCGCTCATCAGCATTCTTCGCCGCGCGCTCGGCATCATCCTTGGCATCATCCCGTCTCCTCGCTGGTTTTTCTGCGGCGCGGGCCTCCCCGTTGCGCCGCGAAGTGCGCCTCGAACATAAAGCTATCACGGCATGCCGGGACCTGCATCTGCGGCGCGGCGACCCGGAGTCGCCCGGCCCGCAGGCCACGCGGTCGCCGCCCGAGGGTTTCCTGTGCGACCGCGAACCGCCGCGGCAGACCCCGGATCAGTCCTCGTCGATGCTGTAACGCGATTCCGGATTGCGCGTGTTCACCGGAAACCCGGCCTCGACCAGCATGTCGAAGCCGGCGCCGCGCCTGCGGATGGCGATGCCGTAGTTGCCGTTGCCGACGGCCAGCTTTTCCGTGGCGAAGGCGCGCGCCAGGCGCCACGCGTCGGCGAGGTTGTCGAGCGGCACCACGCTGCCGGCGGGAAACGCCACACCGTTGCCGCGCACGATATGGATGTGCAGGTGGGTCTGCGAGCGCAGCGTGGGCGGGTTGATCACCAGGGTGATCTCGTCATCAGCCAGGTAGCGGCGCGCCGCATCCCATGCGTCCTGCCAGAGCGAGGCAAACGGCGAGCCGGCCGCGGTCAGTTGCGGATCCTCGACCCCGCAAACCGGCGCCAGCGGCATCAGGAGGCCGTGCACGAAGCGCAGGTCAGGCTGCGCCTTGCGGCGCGTGAGGCACATCTTGCGGTCGCGAATGGCCACGGACGCGCGATTGGAATGCCATGACCAGACCTCGATCTCGCGCTCGCAGCCCGGGCCGATATTGGGCTTTTCGACGACCGTGCGGCCGCGGCAATCCTGCCCCGCGAGACACTGCGTGATCTGGCGCAGGGCATCGTTGGGCGGCGTGACCGGACAACCCTGGCCAGCCGCCGGACCGGCAAGCACCAGGAGCGCAAACGCGAACAGGCAGGCGACGGATCTCATGGGCGCATTGTCGCTCCGATGGCGCACCGCCGCCAATCCGCGCCGCGCGATGCGGGCCCTACAATGCGGCATGTCCAACCAACCACAAGCGAGACAACGCCGATGAAAGCGATCCGCCGCACACTGATGGCCGCCGGGCTGGCCTGCGCCGCCCTCGCACCGGTTGCGGGCCTGGCCCAGGCCTGGCCCACCAAGCCGCTCAAGTGGATCGTGCCCTTCCCGCCCGGCGGCCCCACCGACCTGCTCTCGCGCGCCATCGCCCAGGGCCTGTCGGAATCCTTGGGCCAGCCGGTGGTGATCGAGAACCGCGGCGGGGCCGGCGGCGGCCTGGCCATGGATGCGCTGGCCAAGTCACCGCCCGACGGCTACACCATCGGCCTGCCGACGATCGGCACGCATGCCATCAACCCGGCGCTCTACGGAGCCAAGCTGCCCTACGACCCGGTGCGCGACTTCACGCCGCTCACGCTCGCGGTGTCGTACGTGAACATCATGGTGATCAACCCGGCGCACCCGGCGCGCAATGTGGCGGAACTGGTCGAGTATGCCAAGGCCAACCCCGGCAAGGTGACGTTCGGCTCGGCGGGCAACGGGTCCTCCAACCATCTGTCCGGGGAGGTGCTCAAGGCGCTGACCGACGCGCCGATGCAGCACATTCCCTACAAGGGCAGCGCGCAGGCGCTCACCGACGTGATGGCCGGCAACACCACCTTCATGTACGACATCCTGAACACCTCCCTGCCGCAGGTGCGCGCCGGGCGGGTGCGCGCGCTCGCCGTCACCTCCTCCAAGCGCAGCCCCTATGTGCCGGAGATACCCACCATGGAAGAAGCTGGCGTGAAAGGCTACTCGGCCACCGGTAGCGACCTGTGGATGGGCGTGATGGGCCCGCGGGGCATTCCCAAGCCGATCGCCGACCGGCTTAACGCCGAGCTCATCAAGGTCCTACGCTCGCCGGCGATGCGCGAGAAGATCCGCGCGCAGTTTCTCGACCCCTGGACCTGCACGCCGGAGGAATTCATGCAGATCGTCAAGACCGACCTCGCCAAGTGGAGCAAGATCGTCAAGGATTCCGGGGCGCGGGTCGATTGAAGGAGCACTGCGTGAACATCTCCGCGACCGCCCTGCCCGATTCGCGCGGCGGCAATCTGTACCGCGCCGACCCGGCGC
>CANGUJ010000022.1 GCA_947456845.1 Burkholderiales bacterium
CGCTTTGAATTCAGCTTGCCGGCCTGGCGCCTGCTCGAGCCGGCGCAGGGCTAGTCCAGACTGGTCGCCGCCGGCGCTTCGCGCCGCGCGCGGGGCCGGACGCAGCGGACCGGGCGGGCCGGCCGCGCGTTCTGGCAGAATCGTCGATTCAATAACGGGGAGAGGACAATGCGTGCCAAGGCCGTCATCAGCCGGGAAGTCAACAAACCGGTCGTCGTCGAGGACATCGAGGTCGGACCGCCGCGCACCGGCGAGGTCATGGTCAAGCTCTCGGCCTGCGGCGTATGCCACAGCGACCTGTCGGCCACCAACGGCACGATTCCGTTTCCGCCGCCGCTGATCCTGGGTCACGAGGGCGCCGGCACGGTCGTCGAGGTCGGGCCCGGCGTGACCGATTTCGCCGTCGGCGACCATGTGCTGTCCTCGTTCGTGACCATGTGCGGGGTGTGCCATTACTGCACCATCGGCCGTCCGGCGCTGTGCGACGTGGGTGCCAGGACGCTCTACACCCTGCCCACCGGCGACCTGCGCACTTCCGACGCCGCCGGCCATCCGCTCAACATCTTTTCCGGCGTCGGCGTGATGGCCGAGTACGCCACCCTGTCCACCCGCAGCATCATCCGCATTCCGCAGGACGCGCCGCTCAAGCAGGCGGCGCTGGTCGGCTGCGGGGTGATGACCGGATTCTGTGCCGCCACCAACACCGCGCGCGTGGAGGCGGGCAGCATCGTGGTGGTGTTCGGCTGCGGCGGCGTCGGCCTCTCCGCCATCCAGGGCGCGGCGGTGTCGGGTGCCGGCATGATCGTCGCGGTAGACATCGACGACTTCAAGCTCGAACTGGCCAAGCTGATGGGTGCGACCCATGCAGTCAATTCCAGCGGAGAGGAAAACATCGTGAAGACGCTCAAGAAGCTCACCGGCGGCGGCGCCGACCATGCGTTCGAGTGCGTCGGCTCCGGCGAACTGGTAGCGGCGGCCTATGGCGCGCTGCGCAAGGGCGGCAAGGCCATTGTCGTGGGTGTGGCGCGTCCCAAGGACATGACCACCTTTCGCACCGCGAGCATCACCTTCGAGGAAAAGACCATCACCGGCAGCTATTTCGGCTCGGCCCGCCCGCGGGAGGATGCGCCGCGCATCCTCGGTCTGTACAAGTCCGGCCGCGTCAAGCTCGACGAACTGGTGACCCGCACCTATACCATCGACGAGGCGCCGCAGGCCTTCGCCGACCTCGAGGCCGGCAGGAATGCGCGCGGGGTGATCCTGTTCTGATGCCGGTTTCGTCCCGGCGTTGCAGGCGCTGTGGGACTTACAATCGCACTCCAGCTTGCATCCGGTGGTTTCATGACTGACAAGAACGTCCTGGGCGGCCCGCTCCTGGCCTGCTCGTACGCACCGCTGACCGGTTTTTTCCGCGACGGCTGCTGCCGTACCGGCGCAGCCGACCTGGGGACCCATGTGGTGTGCGCCAAGGTCACGGCCGCTTTTCTCGACTTCTCGCGCGACCGCGGCAACGACCTGGTCACGCCGCGGCCGGAATACCGGTTCGCGGGACTGGCGCCCGGCGACCGTTGGTGCCTGTGCGCGACGCGCTGGCTGGAGGCGCTCGAAGCCGGCGTGGCGCCGCCGGTGGTGCTGGAATCCACCCACGCGCGCGTGCTCGATTTCGTCGAGCTCGACGTCCTCAAGCGTCACGCCTACGCGCCGGCCTGAACACCGGGCGTGCCGCGTCGCCCCCTGATCCTGCTGGCCCTGCTCGCGTTCACCCTGGCCGCGCTGTCGTTCTGGGCGGCCGACTGGCTGACCCTTGCCTGGCTCAAGGCGCACCGCGACGAACTGGTCGCGCTTTGCCGGCGCAACATGCTTCTGGCCGCCGCCGCGTACTGCGTCGTGTTCGTCGCGGCGGGCGCACTGTGCCTGCCGGGCACGGGACTGCTCGCGCTCGCCGGCGGCATGCTGTTCGGCCAGGCCGCCGGCACCCTGTTGGCGACCTCATCGGCGGTGCTCGGGGCGGCGCTCGCCTTCCTGGCCGCGCGTCACCTGCTGCACGGCCTGGCGCATGCGCGCTTCGCGCGGGCCTTCGAGGCGATCAACCGTGGTGTACTGCGGGACGGAGCCCTGTATGTGTTCATGCTGCGCCTGATCATCGTGGTGCCGTATTTCATCGTCAATCCGGTCATGGGGCTCACCCGCATGCGCCTGCGGACTTTCGTTGCTGCAAGCACGCTCGGCATGCTTGCCAACAGCTTCATCTGGGTCAACGCCGGCACGATGCTGAACCGCATCGACCGCGTGGAGGATGTGCTGGCGCCGCCGGTGATCGCCTCGTTCGCCTTGGTCGGGGTTCTGCCGCTCTTCTTTAAGTGGTTGTTTTTTCGAGGAAAAAAGCGTATATTTGGCTAGCTTGAGACAAGCGCCGATTTGAGCTTCAGCTTGCGGGCGCGGGGGTCGTTAAGGCTCTCAAGAAATACAGCTAAAGCGGCCAGTGCGTTGCACCGCGCGTACTGGCCTGGCGGAATGAGGCGTCGCCATGCGGCGGCCGCCGGTTCCGGCAGGTTCCTTCCCGGCCCGCTTCAGTGTTCGTGAAGCGGGTTTTTCGTTTTCAGGTGATCCCATGAGTGCCCAACCTTCTCTGCTGGAAACCCTCACGCTGCTGATGTCGCAGCGCATCCTCGTGCTCGACGGCGCCATGGGCACCATGATCCAGCAGTACAAACTCACCGAGGCGCAGTATCGCGGCCAGGGCGGCGCGCCGGGCATGTGGGAGCGCTTTGGCGGCCATCCGAGCGACCTCAAGGGCAACAACGAGTTGCTCACGCTGACCCAGCCGCAGGTGATCCGCGAGATCCATGAGCAGTACCTGGCCGCCGGCGCCGACATCATCGAGACCAATACCTTCGGCTCGCAATCCATCGCCCAGGGTGACTATGGTCTGCCGGAACTCGGTTACGAACTCAGCCTGGAAGCCGCCAGGCTGGCCAAGGCCGCCTGCGCGAAGTTCTCCACCCCCGAACGTCCGCGCTTCGTGGCCGGCGCCGTCGGCCCGACGCCGCGCACCGCCTCGATCTCCCCGGACGTCAACGACGCCGGCGCGCGCAATGTCACCTTTGACGAACTCGTCGCGGCCTACACCGACAACGTGCGCGGACTGATCGACGGCGGCTGCGACCTGCTGCTGGTCGAGACCATCTTCGACACCCTCAACGCCAAGGCCGCCCTGTTCGCCATCGACCAGGTACAGGAGGCGCGCGGCATGGTCGGCCCCAAGCGCCTGCCGCTGATGATCTCCGGCACCGTCACCGACGCTTCCGGGCGCATCCTGTCCGGACAGACGGTCGAGGCGTTCTGGAACTCGGTGCGCCATGCACGGCCGCTCACCATCGGCCTGAACTGCGCGCTGGGCGCAGCGCTGATGCGCCAGTACATCGAGGAGCTCTCGCGGGTGGCCGACACCTATATCTGCGTGTATCCGAACGCCGGCCTGCCCAACCCGATGAGCGAAACCGGCTTCGACGAGACGCCGGAGGTCACCAGCGGGTTCTTGCGCGAATTCGCCAAGGCCGGTTTCGCCAACATCGTCGGCGGCTGCTGCGGCACCACCCCGGCGCACATCCGCGCCATCGCCGATGCGGTGCGTCCGGAACCACCGCGCCTGATTCCCGAGATTCCCAGGGCGATGCGCCTGTCCGGCCTGGAAGCGGTGACCATCGGCCCGGACGCCCTCTTCGTCAATGTCGGCGAGCGTACCAACGTGACCGGCTCGAAGGCCTTCGCGCGCCTGATCCTGGGCGCCCAGTACAACGACGCGCTGGTGGTGGCGCGCCAGCAGGTCGAGAACGGCGCCCAGGTGATCGACATCAACATGGACGAGGCCATGCTGGATTCGCAGGCCGCGATGGTGCGTTTCCTGAACCTTCTGGCCGGCGAGCCCGACATCGCGCGCGTGCCCATCATGCTCGACTCCTCCAAGTGGAGCGTGATCGAGGCGGGCCTCAAGTGCGTGCAGGGCAAGCCCATCGTCAACTCGATTTCCATGAAGGAGGGCGAGGACGAGTTCCGCCGCCAGGCCCGGCTGTGCCGCGCCTACGGCGCCGCGGTGATCGTCATGGCCTTCGACGAGAAAGGCCAGGCCGATACTTTCGAGCGCAAGATCGAGATCTGCAAGCGCGCCTATGACATCCTGGTGGGCGAGGTCGGCTTCCCGGCTGAGGACATCATCTTCGACCCGAACATTTTTGCGATTGCCACCGGCATCGAGGACCACAACAATTACGCGGTGGACTTCATCGAGGCCACCGCCTGGATCCGCAGGAACCTGCCCTATGCCAAGGTGAGCGGCGGCGTGTCGAACGTGAGTTTTTCCTTTCGCGGCAACGAGCCGGTACGCGAGGCCATCCACACGGTATTCCTGTACCACGCCATCAGGGCCGGCATGACCATGGGCATCGTCAACGCCGGCCAGCTGGGCGTCTACGACGACATCCCGGCCGAGCTGCGCGCCAGGGTCGAGGACGTGGTGCTGAACCGCAACAACGCCCACGGCGAAGCCACCGAGTCGCTGGTCAAGTTCGCGGAAAACTACAAGGCGCAGGGCAAGGCCAGGGTGGAAGACCTGGCTTGGCGCGGCGAGCCGGTGGGCAGGCGCCTCGCCCATGCGCTGGTCAACGGCATCACCGAATACATCGTCGCCGACACCGAGGAGGCGCGAGCGCAGTTCGCGCGGCCCATCCAGGTGATCGAGGGCCCGTTGATGGATGGCATGAACATCGTCGGCGACCTGTTCGGCGCCGGCAAGATGTTCCTGCCGCAGGTGGTGAAAAGCGCGCGGGTGATGAAGCAGGCCGTGGCGCACCTGATCCCCTATATCGAAGCCGAGAAGGCCGCCGGCGGCGCGCAGACCAAGGGCCGCGTGGTCATGGCCACCGTCAAGGGCGACGTGCACGACATCGGCAAGAACATCGTCGGCGTGGTGCTGGGCTGCAACAACTTCGAGGTCATCGATCTCGGCGTGATGGTGCCGGCGCAGAAAATCCTCGACACCGCCCGCGCGGTCAATGCGGACATGATCGGGCTCTCCGGCCTGATCACCCCCTCGCTGGAGGAAATGACGCACCTGGCCAAGGAAATGCAGCGCCAGGGCTTCACCGTGCCGCTGCTCATCGGCGGCGCCACCACCTCGCGCGTCCATACCGCGGTGAAGATCGCGCCGTTCTATGACTCGCCCACCGTGTATGTGCCGGATGCGTCGCGCGCTGTCGGCGTGGCCTCCAGCCTGATGAGCGAGACCCAGCGCGAAGGCTATGTGGCCGAGCTGTCCGCCGAGTACGAGCGGGTGCGCGCCCAGCATGCCGGCAAGAAAGGGCCCGACCTGGTCACCCTGGCGGAAGCGCGCGCCAACAAGAGCCATGTGGACTGGAGCATCTACAACCCGCCGCGCCCCGCATTCATCGGCCGCAAGGTGCTGAGGAATTTCGACCTGGCGGAGCTGGCCAATTACATCGACTGGGGACCGCTGTTTCAGGTTTGGGACCTGGCGGGCTCGTTCCCGCAAATCCTGCAGGACGAGGTGGTCGGCGAGGCGGCGCGCCATGTGCAAAGTGACGGCCAGGCGATGCTGAAGAAGATCATCGACGGCCGCTGGCTCACCGCCCACGGCGTGGTGGCGATCCTGCCGGCCAACAGCGTCAACGACGACGACATCGAGATCTATACCGACGAGTCGCGCGCGAAAGTGGCGCTTACCTGGCACGGCCTGCGCCAGCAGACCCGCAAACCCGCCAGCACACCCAACCGCGCGCTGGCCGATTTCATCGCGCCCAAATCCAGCGGTGTGGCCGACTACATCGGCATGTTCGCCGTGACCGCCGGCCTCAATATCGAGAAGCGCCTGAAGCAGTTCGAGGCCGCGCACGACGATTATCACGCCATCATGTTGAAGGCCCTGGCCGATCGCCTGGCGGAGGCCTTCGCCGAGTGCCTTCACGCGAAGGTGCGGCGCGAACTGTGGGGCTATGCGGCCGGCGAGGCGCTGGAAAACCACGACCTCATCGCCGAGAAGTACAAGGGCATCCGCCCTGCGCCCGGCTACCCGGCCTGCCCTGACCACACTGTCAAGGGCCCGATGTTCGAACTGCTCGATGCGGCCGAGATCGGCATGTCCGTCACCGAAAGCCTCGCCATGCTGCCTGCCGCCTCCGTGAGCGGCTTCTACTTCTCGCACCCGGACTCCACCTACTTCAGCGTCGGCAAGATCGGCGCGGATCAGGTGGAGGACATGGTCAGGCGCAGCGGCATGGCGAAGGAAGACGCGGCGCGGGCGCTGGCACCGAACCTGTAGTTTCGGGACGGGTTCGACGGACCACGCCGGGGCCGGGGGCGCGGAAAAGCAACTCGATGAACCGCCGCACGGGCCGGCTAGCCGGCCCGCCGCCCTCGCGAAGGCGCGGCCGGGGTGGGCTAATGAGGTGTGTGGCGGTCGAGCCAGCGGGTCAGCACCTGCATGAACCGCTCCGGCTCCTCCATCAGGAAAAAATGACTCGACTCCTCGAACCAGGCCACTTCGGCCTGGGGCAAGCGGTCGATCATCCACTGGGTGGCGAGAGGTCCGCAGATCGGATCGAGCCTGCCGGCCATGATGCACACCGGATTCTTGATCTGCGCCAGGCGGTCGAGCGTGTCGTGGGTGAGCGCGGCATGGCTTTGGCGAAAGTAGCAGGCCTTTAGGCGGGTTTCGCCGCCGATCAGCTTTTCTATCGCGGCGATGCGGTCCGGGTTCTGGTTGAAGAATTTCGGTGACACGAAGTTCTGCACCGAATGGCGGGCGTGATCCTCCCAGGAGCCCGTCCATTGCAGCACTTCGCGCATGTTCATCAGTACCCGGTGGCCGATCGGGTCGACCTTGCCCGCCGCTGCCAGCATCACCAGCGATTGCACCCGGTCCGGCGCGAGAAGGGCGATGTGCTGGCCGATGAGGCCGCCCAGCGAGCGGCCCACGATGTGGAATTTGTCTATGCCGGCCTCGTCCATCAATTCCAAGAAATCACGCGCCATGTCCGCCGTGCTGACCGGCTCGTCGATCTGGGTGCTGCGGCCCGCGCCGCGATTGTCGGTCGCGATCACGCGGTAGCGTTGTGCGAGCACCGGCAACTGCGGCAGCCATGCCTTGTGGTCGCCCGCAAGGCCGTGGATGAGCAGGACGGGGAAACCGTCTCCGGTGTCAACGTGATGGATGTCGTACTTGCCGCCGACGCGTGTTACCTTCAGCGCATAGCCGGGATCGTTCATGGATGGTCCGTGTGATGTCGGGTTTTGGGGGCGCGCCGGGCCGGCGCGCTGCGAGCGCCAATCTAGCGGGGCCGGCGGTCCGGGTCAACCTGCAGGCGCGCGCCGTATCGGAGCCAGGGCGGTGCGCCCGGAACAGGCCGGCGTCGTCAAGGTGCCGCGGTCGTCGCGCATGGTGCACCGCATCGTTTGCACAACCGTTTTCGCGTGTTAGTATTTTCCGGTCGCGTTTTGCGTTACGCCTTGGAGCGCCGGCCTGGCGGCCCGTGGCGAGCGGAAGGCAACGCGCCAAACAACTACACCAAAGCGATACCTAAGGCCGTCACCATCAACCCATAGGAGACATTGCATGATCGCTAGAAACGTTGGACGGGGTTTGCTATTTGCGGCTGTTGCGGGTGCTGTCGCCGCAGCGCCTGCTGCGCTGGCGCAGGCGGTGCCAGCCGATGTTCCCACCATCACCCTCAAGGTGGCGCATTCGTTCCCGCCGGTCGGCTTCGTGCCCGACATGGCAAAGGCCTGGGCCGAGAACGTCACCAAGCGCACCGATGGCCGGGTGAAGTTCCAGTTTTTCTGGTCTGAGTCCCTGTTCAAGCAGGCCGACGCTGCACCCAACCTCGCCGCCGGCGTGGCCGATTTCTCGAACGTGGCGTCAACCTACGACCCGGCCAAGACCGCGCTGTGGATGACCCTGGACATGCCGTTCAACGCGCGCGACTATTGGTGCGGCATCAGTTCCTCGGTGCGCACCCAGCAGGAGGAGCCGAACCTGCAGAAGACTTTCCAGCAACTGGGCTTCATGCCGGTGCTGGGGTATTCCAGCGGGCATTTTCACTTCCTGTCCAAGGCGCCGGTCGAGAAACTCGCCGACCTGCAGAAGAAGCGCCTGCGCAGCTATGGCGGCGCGCGCATCAAGATGTACGAGCCGCTCGGCATCTCGCCCATTTTCATGCCCTACGGCCAGATCTACGAGGGCGTGGAGCGCGGCGTGGTCGACGGTGCCGAGGGCACGATCCTGCTCACCGACTCGTTCAAGCATTTCGAGATCGCCAAGAACATGACCATCACCGGCTCGGGCATGGCGCTGGCCGCGCCCCTGTCGATCAGCCTGAAGCGCTGGAACAGCTTCCCGGAGAGCCTGAAGAAGATTTTCATGGAGGCCGGGGTCGAGCATGACCAGCTGTTCGCGCGCCGCATGATCGAGCAGGAGGAGGTCAAGCAAAAGGAGTTCATCGAGAAGCGCGGCATGCGCATGATCAGGCTGCCGGCGGCCGACCAGGCCGCGCTCGAGAAGGCCGGCCGTGACGCGCAGGAAGCGTGGCTGGTCGACATGGAGAAGCGTGGCGTTCCCGCGCGCGCCACCTGGAGCTACTTCCAGAACCTGCAGTCGGCGTGCGACAGGGAGATCGCTTCCAAGGGTTATCCCTGGCAGAAGAAGTAACTAGGGAAGCGCGCTCGTGAACCGCATACGGGTCGTCATCGAGAAGTTCGCCGAATGGATGGCCCTCGGCGGGGGCTTCGTGATCTTCGTGCTCATGCTGATGGTGGCGGTCGACGCCATCGGCCGCAAGGTCGCCAGCGCCCTGCCGGGCGCGCTCGAGTTCAGCGAGGCCTTCATGGTGCCGGCGGTGTTCCTGCCGCTGATGTTCGTGCAGCTGCGGCGCGAGCACGTCTTCGTCGGCGTCGCCACCGACTGGCTGTCGCCGCGCGGCCGGGCCTTCCTGGACGGGGTGGCGGCGCTGGTCGGGATCGTCATCTTCGGCCTGCTCACCTGGCTCGCCTTCGAGAAGGCCCTGCAGGCCTTCACCGTCGGCGAGTACCGGGTGGCCGTGATCTCGGTGCCGATCTGGCCGTTCCGCTGCATCATCCCGCTCGGTACCGGCCTGATGGTGTTGCAACTGGCGTTGAACGCGATCGAGGACTTCGGGCGCGCGTTGGGCAATGAATAGCCCGCCCCGCTGTGCGGGGCGGCGCATTCACGAAAAACCGCGCAGGCCGCGCGCGCGCGGCCTGCGATAACTCGCGTCAAGGCAAGATGGACTAGGAAAACATGGAAAGCCATCATATCGGTATGTTGGGCTTCGTGGTGCTGCTCGGCTTGATCGGGCTGCGCGTTCCGATCGCGTTCGCCCTGACCCTCGTGGGGCTGGGCGGGCTGGTGATCCTGAGCGGGCCGGATGCGACCTTCGCGCTGCTGGCCTCGCAGATGTATTCGTCGGTGGCCAACAACACGCTGTCGGCGGTGCCGCTGTTCCTGCTGATGGGTTACTTTGCCTACCATGCCGGCCTCACCCGCGCGTGTTTCGATACCGCGCGCCTGTGGCTGGCGCGCCTGCCGGGCGGCCTGGCGATCGCCACGGTCGCCGGGTGCGCCCTGTTCGGTGCCTGCGCCGGCTCAGGCGTGGCCGCTGCGGGTGCGATGGGGCGGGTTTCAATCCCGGAGATGCTGCGCTACGGCTACGACCGCAAGCTCGCCTGCGGCTCGATCGCCGCCGCGGCGACGCTCGCGGTGCTGATCCCGCCCTCGATCGTGATGGTGGTCTACGCGATCCTCACCGAGGTGTCGATCGGGCGTCTGCTGCTGGCGGGCTACATTCCCGGCGTGCTCTCGGCGCTGATCCTGATGGCGATGATCATGTACCGCTGCAGCCGCGATCCTAGCCTGGCGCCCCCGGTGCCGATCAAGATCACCTGGTCGGACCGCCTGCGCTCGCTCAAGGACATCTGGGGCATCACGCTCCTGATCGGGCTGGTGCTGGGCGGTATCTACACCGGTTTTGTCACCGCCACCGAGGCGGCGGCGATCGGGGCGCTGGGGGCCTTCATCCTGATGATGCTCGCCAAGCAGCTTACCCGGGCGACCTTCCGCGACTCGATGCTCGAGACCGCGCGCACCACCGGCATGATCTTCCTGCTGCTGGTCGGCGCCTCGATCTTCACCGGCTTCATGGCCATCAGCGGCGTCCCGCAGGTGCTGGCCGAGGTGATCGTCGAGGGCAAGTACTCGATGTGGACGGTGCTCTTGATCATTTGCCTGGCGTATCTCTTCCTGGGCATGTTCCTCGACTCGATCTCGATGATGCTCCTGACCCTGCCGGTGTTGCTGCCGGTGCTCAAGGGGCTCGACGTCAACCTGATCTGGTTCGGCATCATCGTCGTCAAGCTCGTCGAGATCGGCTGCATCACCCCGCCGTTCGGCATCACCGTCTACGTGGTCAAGGGGGTGGTGGGCAACAGCGTGCCGCTGGAAGACATTTTCCGCGGCATCTGGTGGTTCCTGGCGATGGAGATTCTCACGCTGGTGATCCTCATCATGTTTCCGGCGATTTCCACCATCCTGCCGGACACCATGCTCGGCAAGGGGTAGCGAAACCGCAGGTGTGAAGCGCCAGGAGGCGGGGCCGCGCGCGCGGCCCCGCAAGGGGCGGGCAAGGCAAGAAGTACAGCACCGGGCGTCAAACGCCTGGTGCACGGCGCCATGTGCACAGCCCCTTTGCGGCGGCGCCTTGTGATCGGTATCTTGTGATCGGTGTCTTGCGATGGGAGCCCTGTGGTGGGAGCCCTGTGGTGGGAGCCTGGTGCCAGAGGCCCGCTGCAGACGGGCGCGTGCTTCAGGCCGCCGGTCGGGGCGGCGCAAACGCTGCCCCCAGCGCGGCGGCGCAGTCGCTCACCGCCCGGTCGACCGTGTCGATCAGGCTGCCGTAGCGGATGAATCCGTGCGTGAGGCCGGCGTAGCAAACAAGCCGGTGCGGTATACCCGCAGCCGCGAAGCGCGCGGCCAGCGCGTGGCTGTCGTCCTGCAGCGGGTCGAGCGAGCCCACTACCAGGTGGGCCGGAGGCAGTGCGTCGACCGGACTGTCGAGCAGGTGCACCCGCCGGTCGCGGGCCTGGCCAGCCTCGGCCAGGTAGTGGCGGGCGATCCAGTCCATCTGCGCCGTCGAGAGGCCGTACTGGCCGCCGCCGAACTTGAGCCAGGACTGGCTGTCCGTGCCCAGGCTGTAGACCCCGTAGATCAGCAGCAGGTGTGAAAGCACCGGCGCGCTCGTGTCGCGCAGCGCCAGCGCCGCGCCGAGCGCGAGGTTGGCGCCCGCGGAGTCGCCGCCGGCGGCCACGCGTGCCGGGTCCACGCCCATGGTCGCGCCGTGATGGGCCACATGACGGATCGCCGCGAGCATGTCGTCGAAGCCGGCCGGAAAGCGGTGCTCAGGCGCCAGGCGGTAGTCCACCGAAAGCACCGCGACGCCGCTGCGGCGCACCAGGTCGCGCAGCACCTGATGCCACGCGGGCAGCGTGCCGAGCGCGAAGCTGCCGCCGTGCGCATACACCAGCACGGGAGGGCGCCCGATGCCCTCCGGCATGTACAGTCGGCAGGGGATATCACGCCGCTCCGCCGGGATCAGGATGTCGCGCTCGTCGGGCAGCGCGCGCGAAGCTTGGTTCAACGCCGCGCCGATGCGATCGAGCATGTCCCTGCAGTCGGCCAGCGGGCTGGTCACCGGGTTGAGCGCGGCCAGCCCGCGCGCCTTCAGCCAGTCGCCCATGGCGACCAGCTGGGGATCGATCCACGGCACAGCGCCGCCGGTCACGCTCAATCCGGCTGGTTGTAGCCGGCGGTCACGGTCTTGACTTCCTTCAGGCGCGGCAAGACCTCCTTGCCGAACAGGGTCATGCTCTTGCTGGTCTCGGCATGGGTCATGAAACCTGAGCGTCCGATCATCGAGAGGTGGTCGAAACCGCCGACCGCCTCGTGGAAGTCCATGATCTGCTTGTGGACCGTGTCGGGGCTGCCGGCAAACATGATGCCGCGCGCCATCGCCTGCTCCGCCGTGATGTTCATCAGCGCCGCGGCGTTGGCGGCGGCGGAGGCGGTCTCGCCGGGCTTGGCCGCTGCCGGCTTGGTGCGATAGAGCCCGGGTGCGGCCTGCGGGGGCGCAAGGCCCGGCAGCTTGGGTCCGAACTGCGGTGCCGAGCGCAGGCTGGTGTTCAGGAACCACATCAGCTTCTCGCCCATGCGCACACCTTCTTCATGGGTGTCGCCGACGGCCACCAGCGCCGCATAGGCGAAACGGTCGGTGGTGGGCTTGGGCATCCCGGCGGCGGCACGCGCGCGCCGGTTGGCGGCGAATGCGGTCTTGGTGCCTTCCGGGCCGCGCAGCACCAGCACCTGCACCATGTCGCGCCGGCCGACGTCGCCCGCGGTCGAAGGGTCGCCGGTGGCCGACCACATGCGCGGCAGGGTCGGCTGGTACGGGCGCGGCCAGATGTTGACATGCCGATGCGTGAAGTGCTTGCCCTCCCAGCTGAACACGCCTTCCTGATGAGAGAGCGCCTTGGAAATCAGGTCTATCGCTTCCCAGTAGCGGTCGCCGTTGTCGATCGGGCTGGCCTGGTTGGAGGCGTACTCGCTGAGGCCGGACTTGACGAACCCGATCTCCAGGCGACCGCGCGAGAGCACGTCGGCGGTCGCGTACTCCTCGGCCACGCGCACCGGGTCGGGGCGCAGCGTGATCAGCGTGCCGAGCGAGAGGATGCGCACGTTCTTGGTCTGCGAGGCCAGGATCGACAGCAGCATCGGGTTGGAGGCGAGCAGCGAGTTGATGCCGGCGTGATGCTCGGTGCAGATGACGTTGATGCCGAGGTCGTCGCACAGCAGGTACTCGTCGATCGCCTCGGCGAACAGGTTGGCCGCGATCTCCGGATCGCAGTACTTGTTGGGCAGGGTCGCGCGCACCGAGTCAGCCGCGTCGAGAACCTCCTGCGCCACGTGCGGGTAGGTCACTTCATTCTGGAACCAGGCGTCCATTGCAAATTGCTCCCGTCTAGGATTTGAGAAAACGGCTGACCCGGTCGACGAACGCCCGGGGTTGCTCGAGGTAAGGGTGATGGGCGGCCGCGTCGATGGTCTCGAAGCGTGCGCCCGGGATCAGACGCGCATAGGCTTCGCCGTAGGCGGGGGTGACGATCCCGTCGGAGGCGCCCCACAGCACCAGGGTGCGCGCCTTGATGTGCCCGAGCCAGCGCTTGAGCTGCGGGTTGTACATGTAGGGGTGCCAGCCGTAACGGCACAGCGCTTCCCAGTTGCGCGAGATGTTCGCGAGCTGGCTGTCCGAGAGGGCGTCGTAGTCCGGCGCCTGCGCCGCCGGATCATGCCAGCTGCGCTTCCTGACTTCGTCCGGGTGCTTGTTGAAGACGTCGAAGATGTCCGGCGTCTCCGGGCCGCTGATCTTGATGCCCAGTGCGTCCACCAGGATCAGCCGGTCGATGCGCCGCCCGGCCTTGACGGCGATCTCGGCGGCCAGCCAGCCGCCGAAGGAGAAGCCCATCAGGCTGACCTTCTCGTCGGGGATGCTGTCGAGCAGCGCGAGGTAGCAGTGCACCAGGTCGTAGACGGTCTCCACATCCTTCGGGCGTGACGACCTTCCGAAGCCCGGGTGCGAGGGGGCGATGATGGAAGCATGGTCGCCCAGCATGTCGAGGAACGGGGCGTCCGGCTCGATGTTCTGGAACCCGTGCAGCAGCAGCATGGGCTGGCCGACGCCGCGCCGGACGACCTCGAGTTCTATGTCGCCGATCAGCAGGTTGCCCGAGGCTGGCAACGCGGTCGCGTTGGTCATTGAATTTCGTCTCCGGAAAACAGAACCGATGCGTCGCCGGTTCACTATGTGGACTAGCGGCATGCACGCCGCGTGAAGGTCAATGTAACCGCAAAAAAAAGACCGGTCAACAAGCCGATGCGCCTCGGCGCGCCGCGAAATCGCGCCGCCCTGGCGAGCCGCACGAGCCTTCTTGGCGCTAAACTTGTCCACTCATTTCCCCACCAACCATCAGCATAAAAAGGAGACAAGCCCATGCGTACACCGCGACTGGAACGCGATCGTCAGCAGTGGATCTACGACTATGTGGTCAAGGAGTCCGGCCGCGTGTTCCACTGGGACGAGGCCGGCCGGGAATTGCCGGCCAGCGTGAAGAGCCACGCGCAGATTTCCAAGCACCTCGGACGCATCGCGCAGCGCATGGAGCGCGTTGCCGCCGAGGAAGAGGCCGCCGGCCATCGCGCCACCGCGTTCGAGCTCTACTACCGCGCCTCCGCCACGTTCGCGGCCGCGCAGCACCCGGTGCTCGAGACCAACGATGAAAAGCGCTATCTGCACGGCCGCTGCCTGGCCAACTATGCCAAGGTGATCGAGCATGCGCCGCACCCGATCGAGCGCGTTGAGGTGCCGTTCGAAGGCGTCGAACTGCAGTGCAACCTGCATCTGCTGCCCGGCAAGCCGAAGGCGCCCGTGGTGATCTTCATCCCGGGCTGCGACATGACAAAGGAGATGTATCCCGATCCGCGGGTGGTGCACGCGCATCATCGCGGCATGCACCTGATGGTGATGGACGGCCCCGGACAGGGCACCGGAAACCTGCGCAACATCAAGCTCACGCATGACAACTACGAGCGCGCGGTGCTGGCGGTGGTGGGCTATCTGCAGGGGCGTCCCGAGGTTGACGCCGAAGGCATCACCATCTATTCGCTCAGCATGGGGTCCTACTGGGGCTTCCAGGTCGCGGCATCAGGCGATCCGCGTGTCAAGGCGGTGGCCGGGCCGTGGGCCTCGTACCTGGACAAGTATTACATCCTCGACACCTTCTCGCCGCGCTACAAGCAGTTGTTCGGTTATCTCACCGGCGCGGAGTCGGAAGTCGCGCTCGACGCGATCGTGGCCAAGATGACCGTAGCCGGGCGCGAGGGCGGAATCAAGTGCCCGGTGCTGATGACCGTGGGCGAGTACGATGCGCGCAGCCCGACCGAGATGATCTACGAGTTCTACGACAAGATCCGCGCCCCGAAGGAACTCTGGGTCTACGAGGACAGCTACCACCAGACGCGCCTGTTCGACGGCGAACCGAACCGGGCCGACATCCACATGATGGGAATGGACTGGCTGCGTGATGCCTTGGACGGCAGATTCAAGGCCGGCTATGAACGCAAGGTGTATGTGAGATCAGGCGGGGGCGGCCCGAATGGCAAGCAGGGCGAGGGCCAAGATTCGATGCACTGGTGGGAGAAGTAGCCGGGGCCGGCCTAGTGGTGGTGTCCGTGGTCCCCATGCACATGGCCATGGGTGATCTCCTCGCCGGTAGCCTGGCGAACGGACATCACCTTGCAGGTGAAGCGCAGCGCCTCGCCCGCCAGCGGATGATTGCCATCCAGGTGCACCACCGGACCCTTGATCTTCACGACATTGAACAGGGTCGGTTCGCCGCGGTCGTTGACGCCTTCGAGCGTGCCTCCCACCTTCACACCGGGCGGGAACTCGGCCTTGGGAATGGTGCGCACCAGGCTTTCGTCGCGCGGGCCGAAGGCGTCTTCCACGCCCAGGTCCACGGTCACGGCATAGCCGACGCCCCGGCCCTCGAGCGCGGCCTCGACCTTGGGAAACAGGTTTTGATAGCCGCCGTGCAAATACGCGGTGGTGTCGCTGCCGCGCGGTTTGCCCTTGGCATCGGTGAGCGTGTAGCGCAGGGTGACGGCGGTATCTTTGGCGATGTTCATGCGGGTCTTGTGGAAATCGGATGATCGGGAAATGCGGTTGCCAGATTAACGCGCAGCCTGCAGGGCCTGCCACACCCGCGCCGGGGTGGCCGGCATGTCCAGGTGGGCGATGCCCAGGGGCCGCAGCGCGTCGACCATGGCGTTCATCAGGGTCGGCAGCGCGCCGGTGGTGCCGGCCTCGCCCGCGCCCTTGGCGCCGATGAAGTTGGTCGGGCTGGGCGTGCAGCGCTCGACCGCCTCGATTGCGGGCAGGAAGCCGGCGCGCGGCATCACGTAGTCCATGAAGCTGCCGGTCAGCCACTGGCCGGACGCGCGGTCGTACACGCCGTGCTCGCCGAACACCTGGCCCGCGCCCTGCGCCAGTCCGCCGTGCACCTGGCCCTCCACCAGCGTGTGGTTGAGGACGGTGCCGCAGTCGTCGACCGCGAGATAGCGCTCGATAGTGCTGCGGCCGGTGTCGGGGTCGATCTCCACCTCGGCCACATGCACGCCGCTCGGAAAGGCGCGCGAGAGCGGCACTTCGGCAGCGGCGTCGAGCGGGTGGGGCGACTGCCCGCGCACCTCGTCGATCAGGTCGGCCATGGACACCCCGACGTCCGTCCCCTTGACGCGATACCTGCCGTCGGAGAACTCGATATCGTCCGGCGCGGCTTCGAGGCGCGTCGCCGCCAGCGCCGCCCCCTTGCGGACGATGTCGAGGGCGCCCAGCTTGAACGCGCTGCCGAACTGCTGCATGGTGCGCGAGCCGACCACGCCATTGCCGATGAGATCGGCCGCGAGCGGGTGCGCGGTATCGAGCACGATGCGTTCGGCCGGGATGCCGAGCGTGGCGCCGACCAGCGCCGGAAACACGGTCTCATGGCCCTGGCCGTGGCTTTGGGTCATGGCGTGCAGCCTGAGCGTGCCGTCGGTCTGGAAGCGCATGACCACCTGGTCCTTCGGCGCGCCGCCGCCGCCGGAAGGTTCGAGGAACAGCGCCAGCCCCAGGCCACGCAGCTTGCCGGCAGCCTGCGACCGGGCGCGGCGCGCGGCAAAGCCGGGCAGGTCCGCGCCCTCGACGGCCCGGTCGATGAGCCCCGCGAAATCCCCCGAGTCGTAGGCCACGCCGGCGGCGTTCTTGAACGGCATGGCTTCCTTCGGGATGGCGTTCAGGCGCCGGATCGCCACCCGGTCCAGGCCAAGCTGCACCGCGGCCTCGTCGACCAGGCGTTCCACCGCATAAGCCATGTCAGGCCGGCCGGCGCCGCGGTAGGCGGTGGTCGGGCAGGTGTGGCTGAGCACGCAGCGGTGCCGGCCGTAGCCGGTGGTCACCGCATAGGCGCCGCCCAGCGTGAGGCTGCCATTCATGGTGTTGATGAGCGGGCCGGCGGCGGTGAGGTAGGCGCCCTGGTCGCAGATCCAGTGCATGCGAAAGGCACGGAAGCGGCCGTCGGCGTCGAGTGCGAGCTCGGCCTCGATGGTGAGCGCGCGGCCATGCGCCTCGGTGGCCAGTTGCTCGGCGCGGCTGCCGACCCACTTGACCGGGCGGCCAAGCTTGCGTGCCGCCCACATCAGGATGACCATGTCCATGTAGGGGCCGGCGCGCGCGCCGAAGCCGCCGCCGACGTCCTGGGCGAGGATACGCACCTGCGCCGGCGCCAGGCCGAGGATATGGCACAAGCCCGGCCGCAGCATGGCCTGGCCCTGGTTGGGCACATGCAGGTCGAAGGCCTGGCCATCGTAGGCGACCACGCAGGCGCGCGGCTCCATCGGGCACGGTGCGACGCGCTGGCTGTCGAGCTTGAGCCTTACCGTATGCGCGGCGGCCGCGAATGCAGCCGCGGTGGCGGCTTCGTTGCCGTATTCGTAGTCGAACACCAGGTTGCCGGGCACGCCGGCATGCACCTGTGGCGCATCCGCCTTGATCGCGTCTTCCGGATGCGCGACCGCCGGCAGGTCCTCGTAGTCCACCTCGATCAGGCCCGCCGCGTCCTGGGCCGCGGCGGCCGAATCGGCCAGCACCACGGCGACTTCCTCGCCGACATAGCGCACCCGCCCACGCGCGAAAGGCAGCCAGGGCGGCACGATCACCTTCATGCCGCCGCGGCCCGGATAGCTCACCAGCACGCCCGGCGCCTTGAATTCGCCGGGGTCGGTGTCCGCGCCGGTAAAGACCGCCAGCACGCCGGGGTGGGCGCGCGCGGCGGCCGTGTCGATGCTGCGAATTTCAGCATGGGCGCGGTCTGCGCGCACGAAGGCGGCATGCACCTGGCCTGGCAGGTTGACGTCGGCGGTATAGCGGCCGGCGCCGGTGATGAGGCGGCGGTCTTCGCGCCGGCCGGCAAAGGGTAGGTGGGTCATGTCGGGGGGCAGGCGCCGCGCGCCGTGGATGTCGCTTTGACTTAGCATTGTGGCATGCACGCCCCCGCAGTCGCGCAACCGCGCCGCCGCATCGCCCACCTCGACATGGATGCCTTCTACGCCTCCGTCGAGTTGTTGCGCCGGCCCGAACTGCGCGGCCTGCCGGTGGTCATCGGCGGGCGGCGCCTGGCGCCTGACGGCCAGCCGCGACCCCTGTCCGAATACGCCGGCCGCGGCGTGGTCACCACCAGCACCTACGAGGCGCGCGCCTACGGCGTGCACTCGGCCATGTCCATGATGAAGGCACGCGCCCTGTGCCCGCAGGCGCTGATGCTGCCGGCCGATTTCGACGAATACCGCCGCCTCTCGCGCCTGTTCAAATCGGCCGTTGCCTCCATCGCGCCGGATATCGAGGATCGCGGCATCGACGAGGTCTACATCGACCTCACCCATGTGCCTGGCGATGCACGCCTGGTGGCGCACAGCATCAAGGCCGCGGTGCGCGACGCCACCGGGCTGACCTGCTCAATCGCGGTGGCGCCCAACAAGCTGTTGGCCAAGATCGGCTCCGAGCTCGACAAGCCGGACGGACTCACGCTGATCGAGCCCGACGACCTTGAAAGCGTGATCTGGCCGCTGCCGGCCAAGCGCATCAACGGCGTGGGCCCGAAGGCCAGCGAAAGGCTGCAGAAGCTCAACATCCACACCATCGGCGACCTGGCGCGCGAGACGCCGCAGTTCCTGATGCGCCATTTCGGGCACAACTACGGCCGCTGGCTGCACGATTGCGCCTATGGCCGCGACGAGCGCCCGGTGGTGACCTTCCAGGAGCCCAAGTCGCGCAGTCGCGAAACCACCTTCGAGGAAGACACCCGGGACTGGGACAGCATCGCGCGCGAGCTGGTCGCCCTGTGCCAGCAGGTGGCCGAAGACCTCGGCAGGCGCGGCTATGCCGGCAGGACCATCGGCGTGAAGGTGCGCTACGACAACTTCCGCATCGTCACCCGCGACAACAGCGTCGCGGTGCCGGTCAACGACGCACTGTCCATCCGCAAGGCGGCCTTCGCCGCGCTTGCGCGGCTGGCGCCGGCGCAGCGCTTCGCGCGGCCGATCCGGCTTATCGGGGTGCGTGTCGGCGCGCTCAGCCGGGCGGGCGCGGAGGCACTCGATCGAGCCGGGCGCGGCCGCACCCTGGCGCTGTTCGGGGACTGAGCGTTGACTGAGCGGGGACCGGGCGCCGCGTTCCTTGACTATTCGGCCCGGCTTATGAATACTGGAATGTTGAAGACCACCTCGTCCGGGAGTCTGCGATGAGCGGCACCAAACCCCGCCGGCCCGTCGTTCTCGCTTCGCATCCGCGCGGGCCCAACAAG
>CANGUJ010000023.1 GCA_947456845.1 Burkholderiales bacterium
CGCCCTTGACCTTGGGGCTGATCGCGCGCGGACCGACATCATGCGCCACCCACAGGAAGGCGGCGTCGTCGACGATGCGGGTGTGCAGGCGCGACAGCGCCACATCGCGGCCGATCTCGTCGAAGGTGGTGCGGGCGCGGCTGATGAGTTCGTCCAGGTCGGGGCTGGTGTAGTGACCCCAGTTGTTCGACACCGGCGGCAGGGTCTTGGAGGACGAGAAGCGCACCATGGCGAAGAACGGATCCATCGCCGCGAAGGTCACGTTGGTGGCATGCGCCCCGCGCGACTTCGGATCCTTCGCGCCCTCGCGCCAGTTGGTGAACAACGCGTTCCATTCGATGACATCGAGTTCCACGTCGAAGTAGCACGCCTTCAAGGCCTGCTGCAGGTACTCGTTCATGGCGATCGGCATCATCTGGCCCGAACCCGAGGCCGAGGTGAGTGTCTTGACCTTGACGCGCTTGTTGGGTCCGTAGCCGGCCTCGGCCATCAGCTTTTGGGCCGCGGGCAGGTCGTACTTGATGTCGAACTTCGGCGCGCCCCACCAGGGGTGGCCCGGCGCGACGGTACCCTTGGGGATTTCCATCAGGCCGCCGAGCAGCTGCTTGAGTTCGGCGCGGTTGATGCACAGGTTGGCCGCCTGGCGCAGGCGCTTGTCGGTCCAGGGCGAGCCCTCGACGAACGAGAACTGCCACGGCCACACATGCGGCTGCGCGTTGGTATAGATGGTGAAGCCCTTCTTCTTGATCTGCGGCACCGCATCCGGGGCCGGCGCCTCGATCCAGTCCACCTGGCCGGACAGGAGGGCCGCGGTGCGGGCGTTGGCTTCCGGCATGGGCAAGAGCACGACGCGGTCGATCTTGGGCTTGCGCTTGGGGTCCCAGTACTCGGTGTTCTTGACGTACTCGACCCGCTCGCGCGCCGAGAACTTGGCCATCTTGAACGGCCCGGTGCCGGACGCGTCGGCTGCGAACGCCGCCCAGGCCTGCTTGGCGCGCTCCACGGGGTCGGCCACGGCGCCCAGGGCGTCGTACTTCTTCTGCCAGTGCGCGGGCGATGCGATGAACAGGTTGGTCAGGTTGATCGGCAGGAAGGAATCCGGCTCGCGGGTGGTCAGTTCGACGGTGAGGTCGTCGATCTTGCGGGCGCTCGCCAGTGTAGGCATGCGCGATACGGTCACGCCGATCTGGTCGGGCGCGAAATGGCGGGCGGCCTTGTTCAACACCTTGTCGACATTCCAGACGATGGCGTCGGCGGTGAGCGCGCTGCCGTCGTGGAACTTCACGCCCTTGCGCAGCTTGAAGGTCCATTTGGTCTTGTCGGCAGCATTGACCGCCCATTCGGTGGCGAGGCCGGGGATCAAAACGGAAGGCTTGTCCGCCGATGACAGGTCCCAGTGGGTCAGGGCGTCGAACATCGGAATTCCGGTGAAGCGATTGCCCTCGAAGCCCTGGTCGGGCTGGCCGGTGGTCTTGGGAATGTCTGCCGCCGTCATGGCGATGCGCAGGGTCTTTTCCTGCGCCTGCACGCCCGCGGAGCCGAAGGCCGACGCCAGCGCGAGCGTCGCGAGCGCGACCCGGAATCCAGTGCGTTTCATTGCTGATGCTCTCCTCAAGTTGAAAAACGCCGCATCGTCAGGCACCGGTCGGGAGAACCGATTTCGGGGGCGCCTGATCACCATTGCCCTGCAATGGTTCAACAATGACGCAAGCAAGCGCGATGCCAGCCAAATTTAGTATACATGACGCTCCATTAGGGTATACACGCACCGTCATCGAAACCACAAGATGAAAGCGGCGCCCCGGTACGGGGCGTTGCGCACACTTTTGATGCGCAACATGTGCGGCTGCACGACTTCGCCACGCACGCGATGGGGCAGATAAAATCCGCGCTCGGCGCGACCACACCGGACCGCCGCACCCACGGACAGGACACAAGCCCATGCGTCGATCGATCGCCATGCTCACCCTCGCGCTTGCGGCGCTTCCCGGCCTTGCGCAGGAGACCTGGCCCGCCCGCCCGGTCAAGCTGATCGTGCCGTCCTCGCCGGGCGGGGGCACCGATGCGTTCGCCCGCATCATCGCCCAGGCGCTCGGCGACGCGACCAAGCAGCAGTTCGTCGTCGACAACCGCCCCGGCGCCAGCGGCGGCATCGGCGCGCAGGCGGTGGCCAAGGCGCCCCCTGACGGCTACACCCTGCTGGTCTCCGCCAACGCGGCCATCGCCATCAATCCGGCCCTGTACAAGAACCTGCCCTTCGACGCGGAGCGCGACTTCGCGCCGGTGACCCGCGGCGTGATGGCACCGATGGTGATCGCGGCATTCCCCGGCGCGGGCTACAAGACCTTAGGCGAGCTCGTCGAAGCCGGCAGGCGCGCGCCCGAGAGCATCGCCTACGGCTCGGCCGGCGGCGGCTCGCCGCCCTATCTGGGCGTGCGCATGCTGGAAGAAGCCACCGGCGCGAAATTCGTGCACGTGCCCTACAAGGGCGTGGGGCCGGCCTATGTGGACCTGCTGGCCGGGCGCATCAAGTTCATCTTCACCGATCTGGCCACGGTGCAGCAGCATATCGCCGCCGGCCGCGCGGTCGCGCTGGCCATGAACGAGCGCACCGCCCTCATGCCCGGCGTGCCCTCGATCGCCGAGGCCGGCTGGCCCAGGGTGGAGATGTGGACCTCGTTCAGCGCCCTGGCGCCCGCCGGCACGCCGGCCGCGGTGGTCAGCCGCATCAACGAGCAGATCGGCGCGGCGATGAAAACCCCGGCGGTGGCCGAGCGCCTGCGGGCGCAGGCGCTGGTGCCGGTATTCGACACGCCGGAGCAGTTTGCCGCCTCGATCCGGGCGGAGCGCGAGCGCTGGGCCGCCTTCGTCCGCCGCAACAACATCAGCGCGGAGCCCTAAACCTCGCGACGCGCCACCCCGATGAGCCGGTCGAGCAGCGCCGCATCGGCCTTCAGTGCCTGCGCGCTGCCGCTGTGCGCCACCCGGCCCTGTTCCAGCACCACCGCGCGATGCGAAATGCCGAGGATCATCTGCGGATGCTGTTCGACGATGATGGCGCTCATGCCTTCGTCGCGGGTGATGCGCGCGATCGCCGCGAGCAGTTCCTCGACGATGATCGGCGCCAGGCCCTCGAGCGGCTCGTCGAGCAGCAGCAGGCGGGAGACGGTGCGCGGGCGCCGGGCCGGCCGTTGCGGGCCTGCCAGGCCTTGCGGCCCTAGCGGGAACGCGGCGGATCGCGGACGTCCTTCTGCTCCTCGAGCTCCACGTTGTATAGCTCGCCGTTGACACGCTCGATGCCCGGGCCGTAGTCGGACACCAGCGTGACGACCTTGCGGATCTTGTTCTTGGGCGCCCATTCGGCGACGCCCAGGGTGATCTGCGGCAGGGTCAGCGACACCCGGATCATGTGGGGCGACGCGTCGACCACCGACGCGGTCGCCGCGAGCATGTTGACCATCGGCGTCTTCGACTGCGTGGCGATGGGCGCCGCCGCGAGCGCCGGGGGCGTCAGGCCGAATCCGGCGAGCACGTCGCCCTTGTCGTTGACCACCAGCTCCTGGGCGAGTCGCTTGGTGACATCCGGCGTGCCGGTGTCGGCCTTGACCACCAGTTCGATCCTGCGCCCCGCCGCCGCGGCCTTGAGAACAGTGCGTTTATCCTTGGATGGTCTCCATTCTTGGGGGTTCGGGCCGGAATTGTGCCCGCCTTCCGCTTCAGGCCAGTTGCTGCTCCAGCCTGTGCAGCACTTCGTAGCAGGGCAGCACCTGCGCGACGCCGGCGTTGGGTTCGCGTCTGCCGCGGATGGCGGCGATGAATTCGCGGTCCTGCAACTCAATGCCGTTCATCGACACGTCGACCTTGGAGACGTCGATCTTCTCGTCCTTGCCGGTGAACAGGTCGTCGTAGCGGGCGATGTAGGTGCCGGTATCGCCGATGTAGCGGAAGAAGGTGCCGAGCGGGCCGTCATTGTTGAACGAAAGCGACAGGGTGCAGATCGCCCCTGTCGAGCTCTTCAACTGGATCGACATGTCCATGGCGATGCCCAGGGTCGGGTGGATCGGCCCCTGCACCGCATTGGCGGCGACAATCTTCCCGCCGTCCTGGTACTGGAACAGGTCCACCGTGTGCGCGGCATGGTGCCACAGCAGGTGGTCGGTCCAGGAGCGCGGCTGGCCGAGCGCGTTCATGTTGGTGCGGCGGAAAAAATAGGTCTGCACATCCATCTGCTGGATGCGGAACTCGCCCGACCTGATCCTTTTGTTGACCCACTGGTGGCTGGGGTTGAAGCGGCGGGTGTGCCCGCACATCGCGGTGAGCCCGGTCTCCTTCGCCAGCGCCACCACCGCCTGCGCGTCCTTGAGGCTGTCGGCCAGGGGAATCTCCACCTGCACATGCTTGCCGGCGGTGAGGCAGGCGATCGACTGCGAGGCATGCATCTGGGTGGGCGTGCACAGGATGACGGCGTCGACCTCCTTGATCGCCAGCGCATCGGCGAGATCGGTGGAGACATGCCGGACGCCGAACCTGGCGGCGACTTCCTGGGTCTTGGCCAGTTCGCGGCCGATGAGCGACACGACTTCGACGCCATCGATCCTGGCCAGGCCTTCGAGATGCTTGACGCCGAATGCGCCGGCGCCGGCGAGTGCGATTTTCATGCGGGGCCCCTTTAGCGGTTTTCGAGAATCAGGTGGCCGACCGCCGTGTTGGAGGCCGGCACATGGTAGAAGCGGTGGTGGACGTGCGGCGCGGCGCCGCCGCGGTCGGTGTCGCTCATCGCGCCGCGCGCGATGAGCCACATCACCAATTCGATGCCCTCGGAGCCGGCTTCGCGCACGTAGTCGATGTGCGGCACCTGCGCCAGGCCGGCGGGATCGGCGATCAGCCGGTCGAGGAACATGTTGTCGAACTCGCGGTTGATGAGGCCGGCGCGCGGCCCCTGCAACTGGTGGCTCATGCCGCCGGTGCCCCAGATCTGCACGTTGAGGTCGCCGTCGAAGCTCCGGATCGCCTTCTTGATGGCGCGCCCGAGCTGGAAACAGCGATTGCCGGAAGGCACCGGGTACTGCACCACGTTCACCGCGAACGGAATCACCGGGCAGGGCCAGGCCTCCGGCTGGCCGCACATCAGCGACAAGGGCACGGTCAGCCCGTGGTCGACATCCATCCTGTTGACGATCGTGAGGTCGAAGTCCTGCTGGATCACCGACTGCGCGATGTGCGAAGCCAGTTCAGGATGCCCCTTGACCACCGGTACCGGGCGCGGCCCCCAGCCTTCGTCGGCCGGCTTGTACTCGGCCGCCGTGCCGATGGCGAAGGTCGGGATGATCTCCAGGCTGAAGGCGGTGGCATGGTCGTTGTAGACCAGGAAGATCACGTCGGGCGTGTTGTCCTTGAGCCATTGCCGCGACGGCTCGTAGCCCTTGAACAGCGGCTGCCAGTAGGGTTCGGCGGTCTTGCCCAGGTCCATGGCCGCGCCGATGGCGGGCACGTGGGAGGTATAGACCGATGCGCTGATGCGTGCCATATGCGGTGTCCTTGTCTAGAGGAGCTTGCCGGTGCCGTGGCCTTGCGGCTGGCGATGGGCCTGCGCGTCGCCGTCCTCGCCGACCACCCGGTTGCCCTCGGCGGAACGGCCGCCCTTGATCATCATGTCGCGATACTCTTCCTCGGTCATGCCGGTCATCGACCCGGCCATCTGCTGGAAGCTCTTGCCGTGGGTGGCGCCCAGCTTGGCGAGAAAGTAGATGTTGCCTCCCTCGCGGATGCCCGCGTTGAGGTCGGCATTGAGCACCGCCTGCTTCTGCGCCTCGGTCATCGGCCACTCGTCCACATAGGCGCGCTGGTCGGCCTTGAAGCGCTCGCGGTTCTCGGCCTTCATGAGCGACATGCAGAACTGGTTCAGCCAATAGCCCTTGCGGCACTGCTCCATGTCGAAAATGGTCGTGCCGGGGACATCCAGGTAGGGTTTGTCCAGTGCCATGTTCAGCTCCAGTACAGGCGGGTGGGGTTGTCGACCAGCAACTTGCGCTGCAGTTCCGCCGTGGGGGCGATGTGCGGGATGTAGTCCACCAGCAGGCCGTCGTCCGGCATGTGGTTCTTGAGATTGGGATGCGGCCAGTCGGTGCCCCACAACACACGGTCGGGAAAGGTCTCGACCAGCCGCCTGGCGAACGGCACGACATCGCGGTAGGCGTTCTGCTCGCCGTTCAAGGCAGGCGGGCCGGCGACGGTGAGGCGCTCGGGGCAGCTCACCTTGGACCAGATGTTTTCGTGTTCGCGCATCATCTTCACGAACAGCTCGAATTCCGGGCCGTCCACCGGCTTGGTCACATCCGGCCGGCCCATGTGGTCCACGACCACGGTGGTCGGCAGGGCGGTGAAGAAATCCCACAACTCGGGCAAATCGACAGCCTCGAAGTAGATCACCACCTGCCAGCCCATCGGCGCGATCCGGTGGGCGATTTCCATGAGTTCATCCCTGGGCGTGAAGTCGACCAGGCGCTTGACGAAGTTGAAGCGCGTGCCGCGCACGCCGGCGGCGTGCATCTCCTGCAACTCGCCGTCCGTGACGCTGCGACGCACGGTGGCCACCCCGCGGGCCCGGCCGCCGGACGCCCGGAGCGCGTCGACCAGCGCGCGATTGTCCGCGCCGTGGCAGGTGGCCTGCACGATCACGTTCTTGTCGAAGCCGAGGTGGTCGCGCAGCGCGAACAGCTGCCGCTTGGACGCGTCGCACGGTGTGTACTTGCGCTCCGGGGCATAGGGAAACTCGGCCCCCGGGCCGAACACGTGGCAATGCGCATCGACGCTGCCGGGCGGCAACCGGAAGCGCGGCCTGGAAGGGCCGGCGTACCAGTCGAGCCAGCCGGGCGTCTTGGTGAACGTTGTGGTGGATTCCATGTCGATGTCCCGGTGTTGATGTTCAGGCCGGCTCGAACGGCAGGCCCGCGTACTGCTCGGCCACGCTCGCCGACGCATGCGCGGAGGAGGCCAGGTATTGCAGCTCGCATTCCTGCGCGCGCTGCTCGAATTCGGTCATGCCTGGGAAGCGGTGCAGCAGGTTGGTAAGCCACCATGAAAACCGCACCGAACTCCACACGCGCCGCAGGGCCATCTCGCTGTAGCTGTCGATCAGGCGCGAGGACCCTGCGTCGTAATACAGCTTGAAGGCGCGCGCCAGGTAGAACACGTCCGAGACCGCCAGATTCAATCCCTTGGCGCCGGTGGGCGGCACGATGTGCGCGGCATCCCCGGCCAGGAACAGGCGGCCGTGGCGCATGGGTTCGGCCACGAAGCTGCGCAGCGGCGCGATCGACTTCTCGATCGAGGGCCCCGTGACGATGCGATCGGCGATGTCTTGCGGGTAGCGTGCCTTGAGCTCGGTCCAGAAACGATCGTCGGACCATTCCTCGACCTTGTCGTCGAGCGGCACCTGCACGTAGTAGCGCGACAGCATCGGGTTGCGCTGCGAGGCCAGCGCGAAACCGCGCGGATGGTTGCAGTACACCAGCTCATTGAGCGGCGGGGTCTCCGACAGCACACCCAGCCAGCCGAACGGGTAGACCTTCTCGAACTCGCGCAGGATGGCAGCCGGCATCGCCTTGCGCGACACGCCATGAAAGCCGTCGCAGCCGGCGATGAAGTCGCAGTCGACGCGCTCGTCGACGCCGTTGTGGCGGAAGGTCACGTAAGGGCGGTCGGTGGTCAGGTCGTGCGGCTTGACGTCATGCGCCTCCTGCAGCACCGCCGCGCCGCGGCGGTCGGCGGCGGCGAACAGGTCCTCCTGGATGTTGGTCTGGCCGTAGGTCATGAAGCGCTTGCCGACATGCTTCCAGGCATCGATGAAATAGCGGTCACGCCCCGCCCACACGATGGCCGCACCGTCATGCGGATGGCCGTCGCGGTCCATGCGCTCGCCCAGTCCGTTTTCGCGCAGCACCTCGACGGTGCCCTGCTCGAGCACGCCGGCACGAATGCGCGAGAGGACGTACTCGCGGCTCTTCGCCTCCAGCACCACCGAGGCAATGCCTGCGCGGTGCAGGATCTCGGAGAGCAGCATGCCGGCCGGACCGCCGCCAATGATTGCAACCTGGGTTTTCATGTGTCCCTCTTCCTCGGTGGGCGCGACGGATGTTCAATCGATGTACTTGAGGCCGGCCTTCCCGAGCGGCTCGCGGAACCTGTACATGTCCAGGCCCAGCTCGCCGGCAGCCAGCCTGGCGCGCTTGTCGCCTTCGCCGGCTTCGCGCGCGGCGGCGGCATCGGCGACCTTGCGCGCATCGGCGGCATTGACGACCACCACGCCGTCGTCATCGGCCACGATCACGTCGCCGGGGTTGACGATCATGCCGGCGCATACCACCGGGATGTTCACCGAACCCAGCGTGGCCTTGATGGTGCCCTTGGCGCTGATGGCGCGGCTCCACACCGGAAACCCCATGTCGGTGAGTGTCTTCACGTCGCGGCAGCCGGCGTCGATGACGAGGCCGCGCGCACCGCGCGCCTTGAACGAGGTGGCGAGCAGGTCGCCGAAAAAGCCGTCGGTATTGGGCGAGGACAGGGCTGCAACGACGATGTCGCCCGGCCGGATCTGCTCGGCCGCCACATGCAGCATCCAGTTGTCGCCGGGATGCAGCAGCACCGTCACGGCGGTGCCGGAAATCTGCGCGCCGGCGTAGATCGGGCGCATGTAGCTCTGCATGAGGCCGATGCGGCCCTGTGCCTCGTGCACGGTGGCCACACCGTATCGGGCGAGCGAGTCGGCGGCGGCGGCCTCGGCGCGCACGATGTTGCGCTTGACGATGCCTAAGGGTGCGTTGACGCTCATGGTCGATTCCTTTGCTGGTTCAGCGATGTCCGGGACCGCGTGCCCTACCTGCCCTTGGCCTTGAGCGCCGCGTCTAGGCGCGGAAACACCCGCCGTGCGTTGCCCTCGTAGATCTTGTGGCGCTCGACGGGGTTGATGTTGGCCGCGTCGATGTAACGCTTGGTGTCGTCGTAGTAGTGGCCGGTTTCCGGGTCGATGCCGCGCACCGCGCCGATCATCTCGGAGGCGAACAGGATGTTGTCGACCGGGATCACCTTGGTCAGCAGGTCGATGCCCGGCTGGTGGTACACGCAGGTGTCGAAGAAGATGTTGTTCAGCAGGTGGTCCTTGAGCAGGGGCTTTTTCATCTCCTGCGCGAGGCCGCGGAACCGGCCCCAGTGGTAGGGCACCGCGCCGCCGCCGTGCGGGATCAGGAACTTGAGCGTGGGAAAATCCTTGAACAGGTCGCCCTGGATGCACTGCATGAACGCGGTGGTGTCGGCGTTGAGGTAGTGCGCGCCGGTGGTGTGGAAGCAGGCGTTGCAGGAGGTCGACACGTGGATCATCGCCGGGATGTCGTACTCGACCATCTTCTCGTAGATCGGGTACCAGTGCCGGTCGGTCAGGGGCGGGCTGGTCCAGTGGCCACCGGAGGGGTCCGGGTTCAGGTTGATGCCGACAAAGCCGTATTCCTTGACGCACTTCTCCAGTTCGGGAATGCAGGTTCTGGGGTCGACGCCCGGCGATTGCGGCAGCATGGCCGCGCCGATGAAGTGGTCCGGGAACAGCTGCGCGACGCGAAAGCACAACTCATTGCAGATCGCCGCCCAGGTGGAGGAGACATTGAAATCGCCGATGTGGTGCGCCATGAAGGAGGCACGCGGCGAAAAGATGGTGAGGTCGGAGCCGCGCTGCTTCATCAGTTTCAGCTGGTTGGCCTCGATGGAGGCGCGCAGGTCGTCATCGCTGATCTTGAGGTCGGCCACCTTGGGGCTTGCCGAAGGATTGCTGATGCCGGCGATCTGCGCGTTGCGCCAGTCCTCCAGCTGCTTGGGGGCCGTGGTGTAGTGGCCGTGGCAGTCGATGATCATGGGGCGGGTCCTCTCTTTTCTTGTTCGGTCGGGAAAAATACGCTTTCATGGCGTTGTCGCCCAAGACCCTGTGGCGCAAGGGGCCTTCCGGCACCCAGGCCGGCACCGCGCCGAAGATTGCTCTCACTCGCATGAGCATGGGCTTTTCAGACGTCGCGCATTCAAAAGTCAAACAGGAGAGCCGGATTGTCCACGAGAATCCGCCGCCGGGTGGCGGCGTCGGGAATCCATTCGGCGATGAGATCCGCCAGGTCGCCATCGTTGGGCATCAGCCGATCGTTCATGTTGACGTGCGGCCAGTCCGATCCCCAGATCAGGCGCTCCGGCGCATGTGCCACCAGGGCACGCGCGATCGGCATCAGCGGCGCGTAGGGAAACTCCTCGCGGGTACAGCGCATCGGCCCCGAGAGCTTGATCCACACCCGCCCGGTATCGAGCAGTTCCAGCATCAACTTGAAGTCAGGCTGGTCGGTACCGCGGGAGGCGTCGATGCTGGCGAAATGGTCCAGCACGATGGTGTTGGGCAGGGCCAGGAGGCGCGGCGCCTGGGCCGCCAGGTCGTCCGCCGGATAGAAGTGCAGCTGCCAGCCTGCGGTCTCGAAAATGCGCCGCGCCACCGCTTCGGAGATCACCGGCAGCCCACCCCGCCGCCGTTCGCTGATGAAGCGCACCCCGCGCACGCCCAGTGCGTCCAGGTGCCTGATCTGCGCCGCGTCGATATTCTCGGCCGCCCACGCGATGCCGCGCAGGCGTTCGGGAAAGCGTGCCAGCGTGTCGGTGAGGTGGGTGGTGTCGCGTCCATAGCCGCCGCCGCTGATCAGCACGCCGCGCGAAAAGCCCAGCACCGACTGCATATCGAACAGGGTCTCGGGCAGCGCGTCGCAGGAGTAGTAGGGGCTGGCCGGGTCGAATTTGTACTTGGGGGCCGGGCCGAACAGGTGGAAATGGCAATCGCAGGCACCCTCGGGCACCGCGAACCAAGGTGCCTTCGGGTGCGGGTCGGGCGGCTGGGTGAGGTATTGGGTCGCCATCGCTCTTCGCCTGCTAGTCGGTGGCGCTGATGTTGGCTTCGCGCACCACGCGGGTCCATTGCGCGATCTCGCGGCTGATCAGGCGGCCGAGGTAGTCCGCGCCGCCGGGCGCGGTTTCGATGCCATCGGTGCGCAGCCGCTCGACCACCCGCGGCACCTTGATGGCGTGGGCGATGGCGCCGGACAGCGCGTTGATGGCTTCTGCCGGCGTGCCGCGCGGCGCTACCATGCCGATCCACAAATAGCCCTCGTAGCCGGGAAAGCCCGACTCGGCGATCGTAGGCACATTGGGCAACTGCGCCAGGCGGACCGCGCCGGCGGTGGCCAGCACCTTGAGTTTGCCCGCCGCCAGGTGCTGGGCGGAGGTGACGTAGGTGTCCATCTTCAACTGGATGGAACCGGCCAGCAGGTCGGACAGCGCCGGTGCGGCGCCCTTGTAGGGAATGTGCGTCACCTTCACGCCGGCGCGGCGCAGCAGCAATTCCATGGTGATGTGCGGCAGCGTGCCGGTGCCGGCCGAGGAATAGTTGACCCGGTCCGGATTGGCGCGCGCATAGGCCACCATCTCGGCCAAGCTGTTGAACGGCGCCGCCGGATGCGCCACCAGCAGTTCCGGCACATTCGCCATCAGGGATACGGGCACCAGGTCCTGCTCGGTGTCGAACGGCAGCCTCGCGCGCAGGGCCGGATTGATGGTGTGCGAGGGGGTGGTCACCAGGATGGTGTACCCGTCCGGCGTCGCGCGCGCGGTGGTTTCGGTGGCCAGGATGCCGCCGGCGCCGGGCTTGTATTCGAACACCAGCGGCCTGCCTATGGTCTTGCCCATTTCATCGGCGATCAGGCGGGCCACCACATCGACCGTGCCGCCGGCCGGAAACGGCATCACCACCCGGATCGGCCGCTCCGGATAAGCGGCCGCGGCAGGCGCGGCGAATCCGAGAAGAATCGCCGCCAATGCTCCGCGCAGACCGCGCAATCGACCTTCAATGAATCCGGGGACATGGTGCATCGCGTCTGCTCCTTCATTACAGAGATGCCCTGCGCCGTACGGCTGGCGTCCCGCCATTCGAACCGGTCATCCCGGACGAAAAAGCCGTGCGTGCTTCCGCGGGCGGAGGAGGCGCAATTCGAATCGCGCGGCGGACGGACTTTGAATACATGAGGGGCGGATTCTGCGCCTTCTGTCGATATGGTGGAATCGGCATTGCTACACTATCTGTTATCGCATTTCGGCATTTTTCTCAAAGCGATCGCAAGCCCATGAATCTGAAGCAGCTCGAATACTTCGTCCATGTGGCCGAACTGGGCAGCTTCACCCGTGCCGCCGACCACCTCGACGTTGCCCAGCCGGCGCTTTCGCGCCAGGTGCGGCAGCTGGAAATCGAGCTCAGGCAAAACCTGCTCATGCGCAATGGTCGGGGTGTGACCACCACCGAGGCCGGACGCCGCCTGCTCGAACATGGGCGCGGCATCCTGCACCAGGTGGCGCGGGCAAAGGAGGATCTCGAGGAAATGCGCGGCGCGCCGGTCGGGCATGTCGCCGTCGGACTGCCGCCCACGGTGGGGCGCATCCTTACCGTCACCCTGGTCGACGAATTCCGCAGGCGCTTTCCCAAGGCCACGCTGGGCATTGCGGAAGGGCTGTCGGTCAACATCAGCGAATGGCTGGCCTCCGGTCGTATCGACGTGGGCCTGGTCTACAACCCCTCGCCGACCCCGGCGCTCAACACCCGCGCGCTGGTGGCCGAACCGCTTTACCTGATCGGCCCGGCCAGCGCCCGCCGCGTCACGCCGCAGATGGGCGCGCCGATCGGATTGAAGGAACTCGGCGGACATCGCCTGATCCTGCCGAGCCGCCCGAACTCGATCCGCATGTTCGTGGAAAGCCGGCTGGCCGACATCGGCGAGCGCATCAACGTGGCTCTGGAGATCGACGGCATCCCGGCCATTCTCGACCTCGCCGCGCGCGGCCATGGCCATGCCGTGCTGTCCCTGAATGCGATCCGCCATGACCCCCTGCGCGCGCAGTTGTTGCCGCGCCCGATCGTCAAGCCCAGGCTGGCGACCACCCTGGCCATCGCCACCTCGGCGCAAAGGCCCTTGACGCCATTGGCGGGACAGGTGGCCGAAATGCTGCGCGAGGTGGTGCCGCGCGAGCTTGAAGAACGCGGCGCATGACGGGTCGCCATCCATGTCGCACCGGACCATCCCCCACGGGTAAAGTCGCAAACATGCGCTCCCGAACCTTCATCGGTCCGCTTGGCGGATGGCTGCTGCTGGCGGCCATTGGCGCGCCCGCCGAAACCGCGGCCCAGCCCTACCCCGCCAAGCCGATCCGCATGGTCGTGCCCTTCACCCCGGGCGGCACCACCGACATCCTCGGCCGCGCCATCGGGCAGAAGATCGCCGAGGCATTCGGGCAACAGGTGATCATCGACAACCGGCCGGGCGCCGGCGGCTCGATCGGGGCGGAGTCGGTGGCCAATTCGGCGCCGGACGGCCACACGCTGATGATGGGCCATATCGGCACCCTGGCGGTGAACCCGTCGCTGTACCCCAGGCTGGGTTACGACCCGGTCAAGGGCTTCGCGCCTGTGGCCTGGGTGGCGCGCGTGCCCAATGTGCTGGTGGTCGGCAACGCCGTGCCGGCGAAAAGCGTCAAGGAGCTTGTCGCGCTGGCCAGGGCGACACCGGGCAGCCTCAACTATGGTTCGGGCGGCAACGGCAGCGCGGCGCACCTCGCCACCGAGTACTTCAAGCTGCAGACCGGCACCTTCCTGGTCCACATCCCCTACCGCGGCACCGCGCCGGCGGTCACCGACCTCATCGCGGGACAAATCTCGCTCATGCTCACCGGCGGGCCGGCGGTGCTGCCGCAGGTGAAGGCCGGGCAACTGCGCGCGCTCGCCGTGACCAGCGCGAAGCGCATGGAAGCGCAGCCGGAACTGCCGACCATCGCCGAGAGCGGCTACCCCGGCTTCGAGGCCGACCAATGGTACGGCGTGGTCGCCCCCGCCGGCACGCCGGCCGACGTGGTGGCCAGGCTCAATGGCGCGATCAACCGCGCGCTCAACGCGCCGGAACTCAAGCAGCGCCTGTCCGGCGAGGGCGCCGAAGCCGTGGCCACCACACCGCAGGCATTCGGCGCGCTGATCGCCAGGGAGATCGAACGCTGGCGGCCGGTGCTCAAGGCCGGCAACGTCAAGGCGGACTGAGATTCGCGGACATCACCACGCAAGGGAGGACAGACCGTGTGGCTGCGCAACTGCTGGTATGTGATTGGCTGGGAACACGAAATTCCCGATGGCGGCTTTCTCGCCCGCACAGTGCTGGGCGAGGCGTTGCTCGCTTATCGCACCGCGACCGGCCGGTATGTGGTTCTGGAGGACCGCTGCTGCCATCGTCATGCGCCGCTCTCGAAAGGGCGCCGCGAAGGCGACTGCATCCGCTGCGGGTATCACGGTCTGAAGTTCGACGCGGCGGGCGCGTGCGTTGAAGTGCCCGGCAGGGCGACGCCGCCGGCCGCGGCCCGGGTGCGCACCTACCCCGCGATCTGCCGCAACCGCTGGGTGTTCGTATGGATGGGCGAGGCGGGGCACGCCGACCCCGCCATGCTGCCGGACAACTTTTCCTGCGGCGCGGCCGGCTGGCACTACAAGCCGGGCTACATGCATTACGACACACCCTACCTGCTGATCTGCGACAACCTGCTCGACTTTTCGCACTTGAGCTGGGTGCACGAAAAGACCCTGGGCGGCAGCACCGCCATCGCGCTCGCGCGGCCGACGCTGGCGCCGGTCGACGCTCCCGGCCAGCGCGGGGTGAAGGTCAGCCGCCAGGTGCCGGGCGTACCGCCCCCGCCCTACTACGCGAAGATCCGCGCCATGCCGCCGGTGATCGACCGCTGGTTCGTCTACGACTTCCTGCTGCCGGGCACGCTGCTGATGCATTCCGGCGGGCGGCCGACCGGCGACGCCCCCGACGACATGCGCAACGCCGTGCAGTTGCACAGTTGCCAGACCCTCACCCCCGAAACCGCGAACAGCACCCACTATTTTTTCATGCAGGCGTATCGCGCCGATGCGCAACATCCGGCCGTCACCGAAGGCATATACCAAAGCCTGATCCAGGCCTTCGATGAAGACCGCGACATGATTTCGGCGCAATACCGCGCCATCCAAAGCGCGCCCGGCGCGCCGATGCTGCCGCTGTACATGGACGCTGCCCTGGTGCAGTTCCGCCGCCTGCTCGAGCGCGAGCACGCACTCGAAGCCGGGCTGCGGCCGGCGGCAGCCTGAGATCGCCCCGCCCGGCGCGACCCCGGGAGGCCGGCTGGCGCGCCGACGGCCTTAGACGGCGAACTCGGCCTCGTGCATCCAGGCCGAATGGCGCGGCGCGCGGCGCGTGCGGGACCATTCCTCGAGCATGTCCCACTTCACCGCGGCGGCGCGCTCATGCATGTCGGGCGTACCGACATCGCAGGCCAGTTCCAGCCGATGACCGTTGCAATCGAAGAAATAGATCGACTTGAACAGGGTGTGGTTGGTCGGGCCGATGACCTCGACGCCGTTGGCCTCGAGGCGCGCTTTCGCCGCCAGCAGGGCGTCGTGGTCGGCCACCTTGAAGGCCAGGTGCTGGACCCATTTCGGCGTGGCCTCGTCGCGCCCCATGGCGGGCGAGTTGGGCAGCTCGAAGAACGCCAGCACATTGCCGCCGCCGGCATCGAGGAAGATGTGCATGTACGGGTCGGGCTCGTGCGTGGAAGGCACCTGGTTTTCGGCGAACGCGAGCACGAATTCCATGCCGAGGTTCCTGGCATACCAGTCGACGGTTTCCTTGGCATCCTTGCAGCGGTAGGCCACATGGTGCACGCCCATGGTCCGCGCGGCGGCAGTGTTCATTTTCGGCTTCCCCTTTTCGGCTTGCAATATTCGTAACTTACGTTACTATTATGTCGCTGTCAAGGCGCACGCCGTTGCCGCGCCACTCGGCACGCCCGGGCGGCGACTGGCCCGACCCTCAATCCCATTCCCCTGGAACCCGATGGAACTGTCCCGCTTCATGCCCTACCGCCTGGCCGCCGCCGCCGATGCCGTGAGCCGCGCGCTGGCCGCGGTGTATTCGGAACGCTTCGGCCTGAGCCGCGACGAATGGCGCGTCATGGCCCAGCTGGCCGATGTCAAGGAACTGAAGGCCACCGACCTCGGGCTGCGGACATCGTTGCCGAAGATGCAGGTCAGTCGCGCCGCCACCCGGCTGGAGCGGGACGGCCTGATCGTGCGCGCGACCGATCCCGCCGACCGCCGCAACCTGGTCATGCGCCTGACCGCCGCCGGTCGCGCGCTCCATCGGCGCATCGAACCGGTGGTGCTCGAACGCGAGCGCGACCTGATGGCCGCGCTCGCGCCGGCCGAACGCGCCGCGTTCGCAACGGCGCTTCCGCGCATCGAGGCCGCCGCCTGCGCCTTGCAGCAGCAGGCCTGACGGCGCATCGACGTAAACTCCGCGTTCCCCAGCGGAGGACGCATGGCCCTTTTGTCACGGCTGTTTCCGAGCGACTTGCTCAACCCCGGCGTCCGGCGGCGCGAGGTGTTCGGCTGGGCGATGTACGACTTCGCCAATTCCGGCTACACCACCGTGGTCCTCACGGCGGTGTTTTCGGCCTACTTCGCCGGCGTGGTGGCGGGCAAGGCGCCGTGGGCCGCCTTTGCCTGGACCGCCGCGCTTTCGGTGTCATATGCCCTGGTGATGCTCGCCATGCCGGCGCTGGGCGCCTTTGCCGACCTGCGCGCGGCCAAGAAGCGCCTGCTTGCCGCCACCACCGTCGCGTGCGTATGTTCCACCGCCATGCTGGCCGTGGTCGGGCCCGGCGACGTAGCCCTGGCGATGCTGCTGATCGTCATCTCCAACAGCTTCTTCAGTTTCGGCGAGTCGCTCGCCGCCGCCTTCCTGCCGGAACTGGCGAAGAAGGACGGATTGGGGACGGTCTCGGGCTGGGGCTGGAGCCTGGGCTATTGCGGCGGCATGCTCACGCTTGGACTCTGCCTGGGCTGGGTGCTCCATTCACAGGCGCGCGGGGAATCGGCGGCGCAGTTCGTGCCGGTGACCATGCTGATCACCGCCGCGCTGTACGGCCTGGCGTCGCTGCCGACCTTCGTGCTGCTGCGCGAGCGCGCAGCAGCACAGCCGGGGCAGCCGGCGGGACCGGGCGCGTCGTTCCGGCAGCTGCGCGCGACCCTGGCGCAGGCGCGCCGCTATCGCGACTTCGCCTGGCTGCTGGTGTGCGGCCTGTTCTACCAGGGCGGGGTGGCGGTGGCCATCACGCTGGCGGCGATCTACGCCGAGCAGGTGATCGGCTTCAGGTCCTCCGAGACCATGATGCTGATCTTCGTGCTCAACATCGCGGCGGCCGTCGGCGCCTTCGGCTTCGGCACCCTGCAGGACCGCATCGGCCACAAGCCCGCGCTGGCCGCCACGCTCGTTGGCTGGGTGGCCACCTGCCTCATCGCCGCCATCACCACCACCAAGGGCGGCTTCTGGTGGGCGGCAGTCATCGCCGGCGCCTGCATGGGCTCCTCGCAGTCGGCGGGCCGCGCCATGGCGGGCATGTTCGCCCCGCAGAGGCAGTTGGCCGAGTTCTTCGGCTTGTGGACCTTCGCGACCCGCCTGGCCGCCATCATCGGCCCGCTGATGTATGGTGCCATCACCTGGGCGACCGGCGGCAACCAGCGATTCGCCATCGCCGCGACCACCCTGTTGTTCGTCGCCGGCCTGATCGCGCTGATGCCCATCGACGTGGCGCGCGGCCGCGCCGCAGCCAATCCCCGCCATGTTCCCGCAACCTTGTGAGATTCCGATGATCGACCTGCGCTCCGACACCGTCACCCGCCCCTCCACCGCCATGCGCGAGGTCATGGCGCGCGCTCCGGTGGGCGACATGCAGTACGGCGACGACCCCTCCCTCAATGCGCTGGAGGCGCGCGTGGCCGACCTGCTGGGCAAGGAAGCCTCGCTGTGGCTGCCCTCGGGCACCATGGCCAACCAGGCGGCGCTGCGCACCCTGACACGCCCGGGCGACGACGTGCTGGTGGGCAGCGAGGCGCATTCGGTGTGGCACGAGGCCGGCGGCTCGGCCGCCAACGCGGGCGTTCAGTTCACCGAGATCGGCAGCGCCGGCACCTTCACCGCCGAGGATGTGCGGCGCAACGCCAAGCCGCGCAACCAGCCGCTCATGCCCCTGCCCTTCACCACCCTGGTGCAGATCGAGAATACGCACAACCGGCACGGCGGCCTGGTGTTCCCGCAAGCTGAGGCCGAGGCCGTCTGCGCGACCGCGCGCGAACTCGGCCTGGCCACCTACCTCGACGGCGCCCGCCTGTGGAACGCGGCGGTGCAGTCAGGCCTTTCCCCAGCGCGCCTGGCCGCGCCTTTCGACATGGTCATGGTGGCCTTCTCCAAGGGCCTGGGCGCGCCGGCCGGCTCCATGCTCGCGGGTCCGCGCGATCTGATCGCCGCGGCAGCGCGCCATCGCCGCATGCTCGGCGGCGCGATGCGCCAGGTCGGCATGTTTGCCGCCGCCTGCGACTACGCCCTCACGCACAACTTCGACCGGCTCGCCGACGACCATGCCAACGCCCGGCTGATGGCCGAGCGCCTGGCCGGGTGCCGAGGCGTGACCATGCGCCTCGAACGACTGATGACCAACATCGTGGTGTTCGAGCTTGAAGGCGGGAAGCTCAATGCGGCGCAACTGGTCGCCGCGGCGCGCGACGAGGGCGTCCTGATCA